>CBDTYJ010000034.1:0-15096 GCA_965364575.1 uncultured Gammaproteobacteria bacterium | reverse complement strand
TTTACCCTGAGTCTCGGCATGGGCGCCATCATGGCCTACGGTGCCTACCTGCCCGAGGGCACCTCCATCAGCCGCACGTCCTTTGCCGTGGTGGTGGTGGATACTCTGATCGCCCTGGTCGCCGGCCTGATCATCTTCCCGATCGTGTTCGCCAACGGGCTGGACCCGGCTCAGGGTCCGGGCCTCGTGTTCGAGACCCTGCCGCTGGCTTTCGGCATCATGCCTCTGGGCACGATTCTGGCTCCCCTGTTCTTCGCCCTGTTGATGTTCGCTGCCTGGACCTCGGCTATCGGTCTGCTCGAGCCGGCCGTCGCCTGGAGCGTCGAGAGCCACGGACGCAGCCGTCGCAGCACGGCGATCGTTATAGGCGTGGTGATCTGGGCGCTGGGCCTGCTGACCGTCTTTTCATTCAACATCATGGCTGACGTGCGATTTTTCGGCGGCACCCTGTTCGATAACATCGACCACCTCGCCAGCAACGTGCTGCTCCCGCTGGGCGGACTGCTGATCGCCGTCTTCGCCGGATGGGTGATGTGCAAGAACTCCTCCGCAGACGAACTTGATATCGGCACCGGTACGGCTTACCGGTCCTGGCGATTTCTTGCCCGGTGGATCGCGCCGATCTCGGTGTTGCTGGTGTTCCTGCATGCCGCCGGGATCCTCAGTGCCATCGGGCTGGTCTGAGCATGCGGGAATTGCAACGTTCGGCGCTTGTGCCCCATGCGGCGGCCGATATGTACGTCCTGGTCAACGACGTGCGCGCCTATCCGGAGTTCCTCCCCTGGTGTCGTTCCGCCGTGGTCCACTCCGAAACCGAGCGATTCATGGAGGCGAGCCTCGAACTCTACAAGGGGAAGATGTCCCGGGTGTTTACCACCCGGAATCAGATGGTGGCCGGAGAACGCATCGAGATCGGACTGGTCGACGGTCCGTTCCGCCATCTGGAGGGACACTGGTTCTTCGAATCCATCGACGAAGCGGCCAGCGAGGTACGGCTGGAAATGCGGTTCGAGTTCGACACGCTGATGGGCGGCATGCTTTTTGGTCCGGTGTTCGAGGACGTGGCCGGGTCCCTGGTCGATGCTTTCGTGAAGCGGGCACGGGATGTCTACGGGCGAGCCTGAGTTCATCCGTATCGAAGTGGCCTACGCCACTCCGGAAGAGCAATCGATCCTGTCGCTGGAGGTGCCGTCGGGCACGACCGCCGACGAGGCGGTGCGACTGTCGGGTATCGAAGAGCAATTCCCCGAGATCGATCTGGGCAGGAATCGCCTCGGCGTGTTCGGCAAACTGGTCAAGGCGGGTCACACGCTGGCCGCCGGGGACCGGGTCGAAATCTACCGGCCGTTGACGGCGGACCCCAGGGTCGTCAGGCGAGAGCTGGCTGCGCTCGGCAAGACGATGGGCCGGACCCGGGACAGAACGGGCGGGGCCGACAGGACGGATGCGGGGGAAGGGGAGGCACGGTCCGTGGACGAGGACTAGGCTCAGCTGTTGCGCGCGTCCTCGATTTCGCCCTCGTCGTTATCCTGGGTGTTACCCAGGTCCTTCTCCACCCTGACCGCCTGGTCGCCCTCGAAATAAACGATGAAATGGCGGGTGTAAACCTGCCGCGACCGGCCGATCTTCAGATAGTAGATGTAGTCCCAGCGGTCGCTGTTGAACAGATCTTCCACCATGGGCGTACCGAGCAGGAACCGGACCTGACTGCGGGTCATGCCCGCCTGTACCTGGTCCACGTCTTCCTCCTCCAGATAATTGCCCTGCTGGATATTGATGCGATACGGCTTGAGAGTGAAATTCCTCAGCATGCAGCCACTGGTGCCGGCCAGACTCGCGATCAACAACACGATGCCGGCCGCCCGCGTCACGTTGCGGGCCAGAGACCGGGTCAGCACCGGGTTCGGATTGGGATGTCGGGCCATATTTCTTTCGCGACCGGGTAGAAGTCGGTAATAATAACAGTAAGCATTATCCTTTCCACGCGCCCAGACCGCTGCCGGGAGTTGCCCATTGGAGACCAACGACCTCAGGAAAGCAGGGCTCAAGGTTACGCTGCCACGAGTCAAAATCCTCGAAATCCTGGAACAGAAACAGGAGCTGCACCTGACCGCCGAGGATGTTTACAAGGCCCTGCTGGATTCGGGCGAGGATATCGGCCTGGCCACGGTCTATCGGGTGCTGACCCAGTTCGAGACGGCCGGTCTGGTCCAGCGGCACAATTTCGAGGGCGGCAGTGCGGTGTTCGAGCTCGACGATGGCGCTCACCACGATCATATCGTGTGCCAGGACTGCGGCCGGGTCGAAGAGTTCGTGGATCCACTGATCGAGGACCGCCAGAAGGCCATGGCCAGCGAGCACGGCTTCGATATCATCAGCCACTCGCTTATCATCTACGGCGCCTGCAGGCGCCCCGACTGCCCCTACCGAGAGCGCAAGACCACCTAAAGCCGGTCAGATCAGGCGCGGTTGCGCGCCTGTTCGATCATCTCCCGGGCGTGCCTGCGTGTCGTGGCCGTGATATCGACGCCGCCGAGCATCCGCGCCAGCTCTTCCACCTTCTCGTCGTCGTTCAGGGCGGCCAGGGTCGTCCGCGTGGTGCTGGAACTGGCCAGCTTGCTGACCCGGATATGATGGTGACTCTGGCTGGCCACCTGGGGCAGGTGGGTCACACACAGTACCTGGCGCCCGTCGCCCAATTCCCGCAGCCGGCGGCCGACGATCTCGGCCACGCCGCCACCGACCCCGGAATCCACCTCATCGAAGACCAGGCACGGCAGGCCGGAATCCGCCGTGGCGACGACCTGGATCGCCAGACTGATGCGGGACAATTCACCGCCAGATGCGACCCTGGACAGCGGCGCTGCCGGCTGGCCGGGGTTGGCGGTGACCAGGAATTCGATCCGGTCCCGGCCCGCAGCCGAGACCCGCGCGGGTTCCTCCGGGCTGACGCTGACCTCGAAGTGACCACCGGGCATGCCCAGCTGCCGCATGGTGGCAGTGACGCCTTCGCTCATCTGCCGTGCCGCGTGCTGGCGCCGTTCGCTCAATGCGGCGGCGGCTTCCCCATAGGCATCCCTGGCCGCCGCCAGCGTCTGCTCGCGGTCACGCAGTGTCACCTCATCGTCCTGCAGCGCCGCCAGTTCGGCCCGCAGGGCATCAAGCCGCGCCGGCAACGCCGCCGCCTCCGTCTGGTGCTTGCGCGCCAGTTCCCCGATCGCGGCCAGACGGTTGCCGACGAATTCGAGCCGCGCCGGATCCATGTCCAGATCAGCCAGATAACGGCGCAGACCGTCGGCCGATTCGCTGATCTGGATCTCCGCCTCGTCAAGCAGCTTGTGCAGCGGCACCAGCCCCGGATCCAGCTCGGCAAGTTGTGACAGGGTGTCGGCGGATCGTGCCAGCCGCTGCTGGGCGGCGCCGGTTTCGTCTTCGTAGATCAGCGTCAGCACGGAGTCCACGCCCTCGGCCAGGCGCCCGGTATTGGCCAGACGCCTGTGCTCGACCTCGAGCGCTTCCGCCTCGCCCTCGTCCAGTGCCAGCCCCTCGAGTTCCGAGACCTGATAACTGAGCAGGTCAAGGCGGCTGTCCCGGTCGGCACGGGCCGCGCGCAGGGCTTCGAATTCGGTCTCCAGTCGCGCGACTTGGTCCGCTGCCTCGCGCACGGCCGCCAATTCGGCTCCGTGGCCGCCGAAGCCGTCGAGCAGGGCGCGCTGATGCGCCCGCCGGGCCAGCTGCTGGTGTTCGTGCTGGCCGTGAATCTCCACCATCATCTCGCCAAGGATGCGCAAGGTCTGCATCGGCACCTGGCAGCCGTTGATGAACCCCCGGGACCGCCCTTCGCGGCTGATCACCCGGCGCAACACGCACTCGCCGTCCGCATCCATCTCCTGTTCGCGCAGCCAGTCGAGCACGTCGTGCCGATCGCCGAGGTCGAAGCAGGCGGTGATCTCTGCGCGGCTCGCATCCTGGCGGACGGCGCTGGCGTCGGCCCGGTCGCCGAGCACCAGGCCGAGGGCGTCGATCAGGATCGACTTGCCCGCGCCGGTCTCGCCCGTCAGCACCGTGAGGCCGCGGCCAAGCTCCAGTTCCGCTTCATCGATGATGGCGTAGTTGTTGACTCGAATGTGCTGCAGCATGGTCCTCAGAGCCCGCTCTGACCGCGATTACCCCGGCCCCAATGGAGCTTGGAGCGCAGGATGCGGAAGTAGTCGTGGTCCAGCGGGTGGATCAGGATGGCCGCGCAGGGCGCCCTCGTGATGCGCAAGCGGTGACCGGCGAGCAGCTCCCCGAGGACGCTGCCGTCGCAGATCACCTCCGAGCGGGTATCGGCGCTCTCGATCAGGCGCACCTCGATCTCGGCGTCGGCGCCCACCACCAGCGGCCGGTCGCTCAGGGTGTGGGGGCAGATGGGGACGACCGCGATGGCGCCAGTGCCCGGATGCAGGATCGGTCCGCCCCCCGAGAGAGCGTAGGCGGTGGAGCCCGTCGGAGTCGCCACGACCAGACCGTCGCCACCGTGGGTATTCACATAAACGCCGTCGATCCAGGTCTCGAAATCGAGCATGCGGCCGGTCTCGCGCCGTTGCAGGACGACGTCGTTCAGGGCCATGCAACGCAGCGGCTGGTCGCCGTCATCCAGTTCCGCCTGCAGCATCATGCGATGCTCCTCGCCGTACTGTCCCGCCAGCACCTCCGAGACCCGGTCCAGCATCTCTTCCGTACCGATATCCGCCAGGAAGCCCAGCCGGCCGCGATTGATCCCCAGCAGCGGAAGACCGGCGCCCGCGGCCAGACGGTTGGCGTAAAGCATGGTGCCGTCGCCGCCGATGGCGACCAGCAGGTCCGCCTCCGCAACCAGCGACTGCCGGGGGAGTCGCTCCACCGGCAGATGATCGAAGTCGATCGAGACCGCCTCGTCCAGGATCACCCGGCGTCCGGCTTCCAGCAAATGCGGGACGAGCTGTCTCAGCGACTCCACGACCCGCTGGTCAGTCTGCTTGCCGGTCAGGGCGATATTCTTGAAATCGCGTTTCATGGCCATCTCGGCCGGGACATTAGCAGGATTTTGCCCGATCGGTCTGCATCTGCCCACGGCCACCTTCCAGGGCAGCACGCCCGATGACCTCCCTTGACCCCCCGGTACAGGGTTGCTAGCGTCGGGAATCGGCCCAACGGGGCTGTCCGGATCACGGGAGAGATGACGGCAAACCCGGCTTACGAAGACCTTTCCGATCGCGCCCAGCATCTGTTGAAGGTGTTGGTCGCCCGCTACATCCGCGAGGGCCAGCCGGTGGGTTCGCGCACCTTGTCGAAGGACTCGGGTCTGGACCTGTCGCCGGCCACCATCCGCAACGTCATGTCGGACCTCGAAGAGATGGGGTTCGTGGGCTCGCCTCACACCTCCGCCGGTCGGGTGCCGACCCCCAAGGGCTATCGTTTCTTCGTCGATACCCTGGTCAACTTCGAGCCTCTCACCGAGGTCGAGACGGCGCGGCTGCAACAGGGCCTCGCGGAGCAGGTGTCTTCGGACCAGGATCTGGTGCAGGCGGCGTCAGGTCTGCTGTCCCGGCTCACGCACATGGCCGGCGTCGTGACTCTGCCCCGGCAGGTGGTCGGCTCATTGCGTCAGATCGAGTTCCTGCCCCTGTCGGACCGGCGGGTACTCGCGATCCTGGTGATCAACGAGAAGGAAGTTCAGAACCGGATCCTGGACGTGGATCGGGATTACGGCGAGGACGAGCTGCGCCGGGCGGCCAACTATCTGAATGCCAATTTTGCCGGCAAGACCCTGATGAGCGTCCGCGAGGAACTGCTCACCGGCCTGCAGCGGACCCGGGAATCCATGAACCGGCGCATGCTGGATGCCATCCACATCGCCCAGCGGGTATTCGAGGTCGGCGGCGACGGGCAGTCTGCATACTGCCTGGCCGGCGAGACCAATCTGATGGACTTCGCCGAACTGTCGGACGTGGACAAGCTCAGGGAGCTGTTCGATGCGTTCAGCCGACAGCGCGACCTCATCCATCTGCTCGATCGCTGCATGGCGGGTTCCAATCTGCAGATATTTATCGGCGAGGAATCGGGCTACCGCATCCTGGGGGACTGCAGCGTGGTGGCCGCGCCCTACTCTGTGGAGGATGAGGTGGTCGGGGTGCTCGGGGTGATCGGCCCCACCCGCATGGCCTATGAGAGGGTGATCCCGATCGTCGACATCACCGCGAAAATTCTGGGCAGCGCCTTGAATTCCCGCGATTGATCCCCAGTTCCCGCCGCAGGGTTTCAAGAAACGGATTCGAAACGGGCAGCCCGCGCCGGCGGCCCCCTTTCGTGCAAGCCGGGAGTGCATATGATCAAGGATTCAGGGGCGGCAGGCGCCGCCGGCCAGGGCCCGTCCGAAACGTTGTCCGAGCAGCAGGCCAGCCCGGAGGCCGTGGCCGGTGAAGAGTCGGCGGCCGAAGAACCGTCGCTGGCAGCACTGGAGCAGGAGTTGGCGGATCTGAAAGACCAGCGCCTGCGCGATGCGGCGGAACTGGAGAACGTGCGACGACGCGCCGCCCGGGATGTGGAGAATGCCCACCGATACGGCACCGAACGCTTCGCCAGCGAGCTGCTGACCGTGGCCGACAGCATGGAGATGGGCCTGCAATCGGTCCCGCCCGATCAGACCGACAGCCCTCTGGCCGAGGGCATGAAAGCGACCCGGAAACAGCTCGAGCAGTGTCTGGCCAAGTTCGGGATCGCGAGCATCGATCCCCAGGGCCAGGCATTCGATCCCGAGGAGCACGAGGCCATGGCCACGCAGCCCACCGCCGACCAGCCGCCCGGCACCGTAATCCTGGTGGTTCAGAAGGGCTATCGGATTCATGACCGCCTGCTGCGTCCGGCCCGGGTGATCGTGTCACGGGAACTGGATGACTGAGCCGGCCTTGATTTGAGCGGCCACGGCCCCATCTAGCCGGGTAAGAGATTTTTCGACCTTTATCCAAACAAATATCTGGAGACGTAACTCATGGGCAGAGTCATCGGTATCGACCTCGGCACCACCAACTCCTGTGTGGCGGTGATGGAGGGCAAGAACCCGAAAGTAATCGAGAATAGCGAGGGCGACCGCACGACGCCGTCGGTGGTGGCCTTCACCAAGGACGACGAGGTGCTGGTGGGCCAGTCGGCCAAGCGCCAGGCCGTCACCAATCCGTCTAACACCCTGTTCGCTGTCAAGCGCCTGATCGGCCGCCGGTATGGCGACGAGGTCGTGGCCCGGGACAAGGATATGGTGCCCTACAATATCGTCGAGGCCGACAACGGCGATGCCTGGGTCGAGGCCCACGGCAAGAAGATGGCCCCGCCGGAGATCTCCGCCCGGGTGCTGATGAAGATGAAGAAGACCGCCGAGGATTATCTCGGTGAGCCGGTCACCGAGGCGGTGATCACCGTGCCGGCCTATTTCAACGATTCCCAGCGCCAGGCGACCAAGGATGCCGGCAAGATCGCCGGTCTCGAGGTCAAGCGCATCATCAACGAGCCCACTGCGGCGGCCCTGGCCTATGGTCTGGACAAGCAGCGGGGTGACCGCAAGGTGGCGGTCTATGACCTGGGTGGCGGGACCTTCGACATTTCCGTCATCGAGATCGCCGACGTGGACGGCGAGCACCAGTTCGAGGTGCTGGCCACCAACGGCGACACCTTCCTCGGCGGCGAGGACTTCGATCTGCGCATCATCGAGTATCTGGCGAGCGAGTTCGAGAAAGAGAGCGGTATCGATATCCGCAAGGACCCGCTGGCCATGCAGCGGCTGAAGGAAGCGGCCGAGAAGGGCAAGATCGAGCTGTCGTCTTCCCAGCAGACCGAGATCAACCTGCCGTACATCACCGCCGACGCCAGCGGTCCGAAGCATCTGAACATCAAGCTGACCCGGGCCAAGCTGGAGTCGCTGGTGGAGTCCTTGATCACGCGCACGATCGAACCCTGCCGGGTCGCGGTCAAGGATGCGGGTCTTTCGGTCAACGAGATCGACGACGTGATCATGGTCGGCGGCCAGAGCCGCATGCCCAAGGTGCTGGAGGCGGTGAAGGATTTCTTCGGCAAGGATCCGCGCCGGGACGTCAACCCGGACGAGGCGGTCGCCATCGGCGCGGCGATCCAGGCCGGCGTCCTCTCGGGCGACGTCAAGGATGTACTGCTGCTGGACGTCACGCCCCTGTCACTGGGCATCGAGACCCTGGGCGGCGTGATGACCAAGCTGATCGAAAAGAACACCACGATCCCAACCAAGGCACAGCAGGTGTTCTCGACCGCTGACGACAACCAGACCGCGGTGACCATCCACGTGCTCCAGGGTGAGCGTGACCGGGCGCAGGACAACAAGTCGCTGGGCCGATTCGATCTGGCCGACATCCCCCCGGCGCCCCGCGGCGTTCCCCAGGTGGAGGTCAGCTTTGATATCGACGCCAACGGCATCCTCAACGTGTCCGCCAAGGACAAGGCCACGGGCAAGGAGCAGAACATCGTCATCAAGGCTTCCTCCGGCTTGAGCGACGACGAGATCGACCGCATGGTCCAGGATGCCGAGGCGCACGCGGCGGAGGACAAGAAGTTCCGCGAACTCGTGGAGACCCGCAACCAGGCCGATGCGCTGCTGCATGCCACCGAGAAGACCCTGTCCGACCTCGGTGACAAGGTGACGGCGGAGGAACGCGCAAGCATCGAGTCAGCTACCGCGGATCTCAAGGAGGCGCTGAAGAGCGACGACAAGAGCAAGATCGAGACCAAGGCGCAGGCACTGGCCGAGGCCTCGTCCGGTCTGGCCCAGCGGGTCTACGCCGAGCAGGCCCAGCAATCCGCCGCCGGCGGCGAAGCCCAGGCGGAAGCGGGCAAGGCCGACGAGGATGTGGTGGATGCGGAATTCGAAGAAGTGAAAGAAGACAAGTAGGATTTCCGGTTGATGCGCGGTGCGGGTGTTACACCCGCACCGCTTTGCATATCGGCCGGGCGCATACCGGCTAACTGGCGACGGCGGAAGGCCCATGGCAAAGCGCGATTATTACGAAGTGCTCGACCTGGCGCGCAACGCGACCGAGGCTGAGATCAAGCGCGCCTATCGCCGTTTGGCCATGAAATATCATCCGGACCGGAATCCGGACCAGGAGGATGCCGACGGGCGCTTCAAGGAGGCCAAGGAGGCCTATGAAGTGCTCAGCGATCCGCGCAAGCGGGCGGCCTATGACCAGTTCGGTCACGCCGGGCTGTCCGGTGGCGGGGCCGGTCCGGGCGGTTTCAGCGCCGGCGACGCTTTTAGCGATATCTTCGGCGACGTATTCGGCGATATCTTCGGCGGCGGTCGCCGCGGGCGTTCGCGTGTTTTCCGGGGCGCGGATCTGCGTTACGAGCTGGATCTGGACCTCGAGCAGGCCGCGTTCGGCGATACCGTCACCGTCACCATCCCGGTGATGAGCGAGTGCGGCACCTGCGGCGGTAGCGGTGCCGAACCGGGCAGCAGTCCCAAGACCTGCGAAACCTGTGGGGGCCAGGGCGCGGTGCGGATGCAGCAGGGTTTCTTCTCCGTCCAGCAGTCCTGTCCCCGTTGTCGAGGAACCGGGACGGTGATCGACGACCCCTGCGGCGAGTGCCGGGGCCAGGGCCGGGTCCGGGAGACCCGTTCGCTGTCGGTCAAGGTGCCGGCGGGCGTCGATACCGGCGACCGTATCCGTCTCGGCGGCGAGGGCGAAGCCGGGCGCAATGGCGGCCCGCCTGGCGATCTCTATGTAGAAATCAACGTGCGCCCGCACCAGATTTTCGAGCGTCAGGGCGCCGATCTGGCCTGCGAGGTGCCGATCAGTTTTGCTACCGCCGTACTCGGCGGCTCGGTGGAGGTGCCGGCCCTGGCCGGACAGGTCAATCTCAAGATCCCGGAAGAGACCCAGTCGGGCAAGGTGTTCCGTCTGCGCGGCAAAGGCGTCAAGCCGGTGCGGGGCGGCTCCGTCGGCGATCTGCTGGTGCGGGTCGTGGTGGAGACGCCGGTCAAGCTCAACCGCGAACAGCGGCGCTTGTTGAAGGACTTTGACGAATCGATCCAATCCAGTTCCGAGAGTCACAGCCCCAGAGAGCGCGGTTGGCTCGATGGCGTCAAGGAGTTCTTCGAGCGCCTGGGATCCTCTTCATGAGCGGCGCCCCGGCGCTGAGGATCGCGGTGGCCGGTGCCGGCGGGCGTATGGGTGGTACGGTGACGGCGGCGCTGGCCGGGGCCCGGGATCTGGCGTTGAGCGGGGCGCTGCTGGCGCCCGGGGACCCCCGCGAGGGCAACGAGGTCGGCGTCCCCCCTGATCTGCCCGCGAGCGGCGTCCGCTTCACTTCCGACCCGGTCGAGGCCATCGGCGGTGCCGACGTCGTGATCGACTTTTCACTGCCTGAGGGCACCATGACGGTGCTGGAGGCCTGTCTGGATGCCGGCCTGCCACTGGTCTGCGGTGTCACCGGTCTGGATTCGGCATCGCGCGATCGCTTGCGGGCCGGCGGGGGCAAGATCCCGGTCCTGCTGGCGGCGAACATGAGTGTCGGCGTGAATCTGATGATCTACCTGAGCCGCGTCGCGGCGGCGGCGCTGCCGGGTTTCGATGCGGAGATCTCGGAGATCCACCATCGATTCAAGCGCGACGCGCCGTCGGGAACCGCACTGGCGATCGGTGAGGCGGTGGACCAGGGCCGGGGCGGGGGATCGGGCAGCGAAATAGGCCGCGGTCCCGGCGACGGGCCCCGGGGAGCGGGCGTGATCGGCTATGCGTCGCTGCGGGCCGGCGACATCGTCGGCGAACACACGCTGCTGCTGGCGGGAGACGGGGAGCGTCTGGAAATCACCCACCGGGCCGGCGACCGGATGGCCTTCGCCGCGGGCGCCCTCAGGGCGGCTCGCTGGCTGGCCGGGCGGCAGCCGGGCTTCTACGGTATGGACGACGTGCTCGGGCTGGCGGTTTGAATGATGGACACCTCCGCGGCGGCTCAAGTAAACTTTCTACTCGCCCGAGGCCTGAATTGACCGAGCGGGATGGGACCGGATGACGGGCCCTTCCCGCTTTGTGCATGGGCCGGCGACGGGCGAGCCACGGCGTTTACGGGGGTCTTTGTGAGCACACCAGCAGTGCTGGCGCTGGAAGACGGGACCGTCTTCCACGGTGAGTCCGCGGGCGCGGATGGCAGCGCCGTTGGTGAGGTCGTCTTCAATACGGCGATGACGGGATACCAGGAAATCCTCACTGATCCCTCCTATTGCCGCCAGCTCGTCACCCTCACTTACCCCCACATCGGCAATACCGGTGCCACCCCCGAGGACTATGAGTCCTCGGGCGTGTTCGCCGCCGGTCTGATCATCCGGGACCTGCCGCTACTGCACAGCAACTATCGCGCCGAAGAGAGCCTCGGAGCGTTCCTCGCCCGCGAGGGCGTCGTGGCCATCGCCGGCATCGATACCCGCCGTCTGACCCGGATCATCCGCGAACGGGGAGCCCAATCCGGCTGTCTCGCCGCCGGCGATGTGGACGTGGAATCGGCGGTGGCGCGTGCCCGGGACTTCCCGGGCCTCAAGGGTATGGATCTGGCAAAAGTGGTCAGTGTCGATACTCCCTACGATTGGCGCGACTCGATCTGGCGCCATCCTCAGGAAGGCCATCATTCGCGGCCGCGGCCGGCCCATCGGGTCGTGGCCTACGATTTCGGTATCAAGCGCAATATCCTCCGCCTGCTGGCCCATCACGGCTGCCAGGTGACAGTGGTGCCGGCGCAGACTCCCGCCGAGGTGGTGCTCGGTATGGGCGCCGACGGCGTGTTCCTGTCCAACGGGCCCGGCGATCCCGAGCCCTGCGATTACGCTATCGAGGCGACCCGGACCTTCCTGGCCAGGCGGGTGCCGGTGTTCGGGATTTGCCTCGGGCACCAGATCCTCGGGCTGGCCGCCGGGGCACGGACCATCAAGATGAAATTCGGCCATCACGGTGCCAACCATCCGGTTCAGGATCTCGACACCGGGCGAGTGATGATCAGCAGCCAGAACCATGGCTTCGCCGTCGACGAGGCGTCGCTGCCGGACAATGTCCGGGCCACCCATCGCTCCCTGTTCGACGGTTCGCTCCAAGGTCTGGAATTGACCGATCGCCCGGCGTTTTCTTTCCAGGGTCATCCGGAAGCGAGCCCGGGACCCCACGATCTGCGGCCGCTGTTCGAGCGCTTCGTCGTCATGATGGAGCAACGGCATCAGGTAGCAGTCTGAATATAAACAATAATCTACGTAATTTAATTAATTCAAAACATCACTTTGAGTCCTGCCGGTGTACGATCGCGCCGGACCGACTCGAACGGCGGGCGGCATGCCAAAACGAACCGACATAAAGAGCGTCCTGATCATCGGCGCCGGTCCCATCGTGATCGGCCAGGCCTGCGAGTTCGACTATTCCGGCGCCCAGGCCTGCAAGGCGCTGAGAGAGGAAGGCTTCCGGGTCATCCTGGTCAACTCCAACCCGGCTACGATCATGACCGACCCGGAGATGGCGGACGCGGTCTACATCGAACCGGTGGACTGGCGCGTGGTCGCCCGGGTCATCGAAGCGGAGCGGCCGGATGCCCTGCTGCCGACCATGGGCGGCCAGACCGCGCTCAACTGTGCCCTGGATCTGGTGCGGGAGGGCGTCCTCGAGCAGTACGGGGTCGAGTTGATCGGCGCGTCCCGTGAGGCCATCGACACAGCCGAGGACCGGGACCTTTTTCGCAAAGCCATGCAGGAGATCGGGCTGGAGACTCCGCGATCGGCCGTGGCTCACGATATGGAGGAAGCCCGGGCGATCGGTGCCGAGATCGGTTTCCCCACCATCATCCGGCCCTCGTTCACGCTCGGCGGCACCGGCGGCGGCATCGTCTACAACCGGGACGAGTTCGAGGAGAAGGTCGCTCACGGACTGGACCTCTCGCCCACGACCGAGGTGCTGCTGGAGGAGTCGGTGCTCGGCTGGAAGGAGTACGAGATGGAGGTGGTCCGCGACAGCCGGGACAACTGCATCATCATCTGCTCGATCGAGAACCTGGACCCCATGGGTGTGCATACCGGCGATTCCATCACCGTCGCGCCGGCACAGACCCTCACCGACAAGGAATATCAGCGGATGCGGGACGCCTCGATCGCGGTGCTGCGCCGCATCGGAGTGGACACCGGCGGCTCGAACGTCCAGTTCGCTGTCAATCCCGAGGACGGGCGCATGGTCATCATCGAGATGAACCCGCGCGTCTCGCGCTCCTCGGCGCTGGCTTCGAAGGCCACCGGATTCCCCATCGCCAAGGTGGCGGCCAAGCTGGCGGTCGGATATACCCTGGACGAACTGCGCAACGAGATCACCGGCGGCGCCACGCCGGCCTCGTTCGAGCCGACCATCGACTACGTGGTCACCAAGATCCCGCGCTTCACTTTCGAGAAATTCCCCGACGCCGATCCTCAGCTGACCACCCAGATGAAATCGGTGGGCGAGGTGATGGCCATGGGCCGCACGCTCCAGGAGTCTCTGCAGAAAGCCCTGCGCGGACTCGAGACCGGCAGCGACGGCCTCAACGAGGTTTTCGAGGAAACCCTCGATGAGGAAAGCCGGGCCCGGCTGGAGCAGGAGATCGCGGTGCCCGGTGCCCATCGACTGTGGTACGTGGCAGATGCCTTCCGTCACGGCTTCGACCTGCAGACCGTCTATCAGCTGAGCTGGATCGACCCCTGGTTCCTGGCCCAGATCCGGGACCTGGTGGCGGAGGAGCAGGCGCTGGCGGCCGTTGGCGAGTCAGCCGTGGATGCCGCGCGGCTGAGGCGACTCAAGCGCAAGGGTTTCGCCGACAGCCGCATCGCCACGCTGACCGGTCTGCCTGAGAGCGAGATCCGTCGGCGCCGCATCGAGGCGGGCATCCGCCCGGTCTACAAACGCGTGGATACCTGCGCGGCGGAATTTGCCACCACTACCGCTTACATGTACTCCACCTACGAGGAGGAGTGCGAGGCGCAGCCCAGCGAGCGCCGCAAGATCATGATCCTCGGCGGTGGACCCAACCGAATCGGCCAGGGTATCGAGTTCGATTATTGCTGCGTGCATGCGGCACTGGCCCTGCGGGAAGCCGGTTTCGAGACCATCATGGTCAACTGCAATCCGGAGACCGTCAGCACCGACTTCGACACGTCCGACCGGCTCTATTTCGAGCCGCTGACCTTCGAAGACGTGATGGAGATCATCGACCTGGAGCAGCCCGTGGGGGTCATCGTCCAGTACGGGGGCCAGACCCCGCTAAAGCTGGCCCGTGGGCTGGAGGCGGCGGGAGCGCCGATCATCGGCACCTCGCCGGACTCCATCGACCTGGCGGAGGACCGGGAGCGCTTCCAGAAGCTGGTGGACGACCTGGAGCTGCTGCAACCCCCGAACCGCACCGCCCGCGGCGCCGACGAGGCGGTACGGCTGGCCGAGCAGGTGGGCTATCCGCTGGTGGTGCGGCCCTCCTATGTGCTGGGCGGGCGCGCCATGGAGATCGTGTTCTCCGAGGACGAATTGCGCGCTTACATGTCCGATGCGGTCAAGGTCTCCAATGACAGCCCGGTGCTGCTGGACCACTTCCTGGACTCGGCAGTGGAGGTCGACGTGGACGCCATCTGCGACGGTGAATCGGTGCTGATCGGGGGCATCATGGAACACGTGGAGCAGGCCGGCGTTCATTCCGGCGATTCCGGCTGTTCGCTGCCGCCCAATACGCTGGATCCGTCGATCCAGGAGCAGCTCCGCGACCAGGTCCGGCGTCTGGCCCGGGCGCTGGGCGTGGTGGGGCTGATGAACACCCAGTTCGCGATCCAGGGCAAGAACATCTATCTGCTCGAGGTCAACCCCCGTGCCTCCCGTACGGTCCCGTTCGTGTCCAAGGCCACTGGCCGGCCCCTGGCGAAGATCGCTGCTCTGTGCATGGCGGGGAAGACGCTGGCGGAGCAGGAGGTTTCGGGAGAGCCGAAACCGGATTATTTCTCGGTCAAGGCTTCGGTGTTTCCATTCGCCAAATTTATCGGCGCCGACCCCATACTCGGACCGGAGATGAAATCGA
>CBDTYJ010000033.1:0-15294 GCA_965364575.1 uncultured Gammaproteobacteria bacterium | reverse complement strand
ACACATCCATGATGTAGTCGAAGCCCGGTCCGCAGGCCGGCACCTGATCGGGGGGGAGATTTTGCAGCCAGACCTGGCGCGCCGACACCGTTGCGCCGAGACCGGCGACGATGACCAACATAACCCCCGTGATCCGCGCGCCGATCCGCCCGGGGTCGGCCACCGCGGCAACCAGAAAGACCAGCCCGAGACTGATGGTCGCGATCCGCTGCAGCACGCACAGCGGACACGGTTCCAGTCCCAGGCCGTGCTGGAAAAACAGCGCGAACCCCATCATCCCGGCGCAGGCGGCGGCGCCGGCCAGGTTAATCGCTCTGCGGCTCATCGGCGGCGTCGAATCCTCCGGGCTTCCGCACCCGGCTCAGGCGGCACCCTCTTCATAGCTCAGGTGGCGGATATCTTTGCCGTGGACCATGTAGACCACGTATTCGCAGATATTGACCGCATGGTCACCGATCCGTTCCAGCGCCCGGGCGACCCACAGAGTGTCCAGCACCCGGCGGATACTGCGCGGATCTTCCATCATCAGGGTGATGGCCTGGCGCATGATGGCTTCGTACTCCTCGTCCACCTGACGATCCCGCTCCGCCGTTGCCATGGCCGCTTCCGGATCGAGTCGCGCCAGCGCGTCCAGGGCCAGATTCAACATCTCGCGGACCATCTTGCCCAGATGTTTGATCTCCCGGTAGCGGTTCTCCGGCCGCTTCTCGGCTGCCAGCCGCGACGCAAGGAAGCCGATCTTCTCCGCCTCGTCACCGATCCGCTCCAGATCGGTGATCGACTTGATCACCGCCATGATCATCCGCAGGTCCCCGGCGGTCGGCTGCCGGCGCGCAATGAGGCGGCTGCACTCCTCGTCGATGGCCACTTCCATGCTATTGACCTTGTGATCGTCAAACACGACCTTTTCGCCCAGGTCGCTGTCGCCCTTGACCAGGGCCCGGATCGCCAGACCAAGCTGGTCCTCGACGATGCCGCCCATCTCCAGCACGCTCGTGCGGACCGTCTCGAGCTCCTCGTCGAATTGCCGGGAATAGTGGTGGCCCAACTCTTCTTTACGCATATTTCTACCTGCCCGTGTCCGTGTGGCGTCTGATACGTCAAGTATTAGAACACACCTTGGTGACTGTTTTGTCGGGGTCAAAAAGTCTTCCAGAAAAAAAGCGGCTCCGGGCGAAGGACCGGAGCCGCCCGGATCATCCGCAGGCTTCGAGACTTATTTGAAGTCCATCGCGGCGCGGAACACGATCGCGTTGGGCTTGTCGTCCTGGACGCTGCCGAGACGCGGCGTGTCTTTCGCATCGGCCGCGATGTAGTTGAGCATGAACCGCAGGTAGGGGTTCACATAGTAGTTCACGCCCACCGTCCAGTTGGTCTCCTCGCCACCCTGGATGCCGCCGTCCTTGAGATCCAGATAGCTGTAGCGGACCGCCAGCTCCCAGGCATTGGTGGCCTTGGTGCGGCCGAACCTGCCGCCCTTGTAGGAACGGCCGGTGTCGCCGCTCACGAACCAGCTGCCGTAGACATAGTAGCCGGAGAAATCCGGATCATCGCCGCTGTCACGATCCACGGTCTGCTGCACGTACTCACCCTGGACCGAGAACGGACCGCGGACCCAGGCCGCCTCGCCGCCGAAGGTGGTGATGTCGTTGACCTCGGTGATGGTCCCGGTGTCGACCAGGCGGACGGACGTCTGGTGAGACTCCGGCCGCGCGCGGACGCGATACTCGTTGTCGGAATCGGGCGAATCCTGCCAGTTGCCGGAGACTCCGAAGTGAAGCTGGTTTTCACCGACCTTGGGTCCCCAGGCCACGCGGCCGGCGAAGCCGACGCCTTCGTTCACGCCCTCGGACGATCCTTCCTCCTGACCGAAGATCGACGCGCCCCAATGCCAGGCATCCACGTCACCGGCCACGCCGGCGGCGATGCGGCGGCTCGGGAAGAACGTGGCGAGCATGGCGCGCTCGATAAAGGTCATGTACTTCGAGCTGGTCAGCTCTTCGAGACCGGCTTCCTGCTTGAACTGACCCAGCGTGATCTTGCCGAAATCGAAACCGCTGTAGCGGATGTACAGGTCCTTGAGGTCCACCCCGTCCCCGGCGAAATCGTACTGGGCCTTGTAGGACCAGCTGTCGGCGATGTCACCTTCGGCGAACAGACGTGCCCGGCGGAATTCGGTGCCGCGGCCCATCTTGATGTTGTCGTCGTCATAGTAGGTGGCGTCCACCTGTATCCGACCGCCCAGGGAGACGGTCATTTCGGCCGAAGCCGGGGTCGCTGCAACGAGACCCATCGCGATCGCACCGATGGCGCCGACCACATATTTACGAGAACTCATCTTTCTCTCCTTATCGTGAGACGAACTGGAATGTCCGCGACATTTCTCGCCCGTACGCCGGATGACGCCGGGCTTGGTGCACAAATGCGACACTCGATCATCGCTTTGACCGGGCGCAGTGTAGGCTGGGAATATTGCAGCAATATGACGCGTCGCAGACCGAGGAGGTCCGGGATCTACAGGCCGTACCAGGGGTTTTCTCGATCCGGGTCAGATCGCCCGCGGGCCCGCAGCGATCGGAGGGTTCTTATGCTTGTTGCAGATTGACCACATTATTGCCGGGGATCAGGCGCTCCGGCGGGAAGTGGCAGGTAAAACGGCTGCCCTGCCCCAGTTCGCTCTCGATTTCCAGCGTCGCGTCGTGCCGTTCGAGGACGTGTTTGACGATGGCGAGACCGAGACCTGTGCCCCCCGATACCCGGTCCCGGCCTTTGTCGGCGCGGTAGAAACGCTCGGTCAGCCGCGGGATTGCATCGGCGGCGATGCCCCTGCCAGTGTCCGCGACTGTGAGATGACCGCCCTCCTCGTCCACTGACCAACTGATATCCACGCGTCCCGACGCGTCGGTGTATTTGACCGCGTTGGACACCAGGTTGGAAAAGGCCGAATACAGCTCGTTCTCGGCGCCTTTGAGACCCGCCTCGCTGTCGATTCGCAGATCGATCGTGCCAGGCCTCTCGGACAGGGAGAGCGCATCTTTTCGGATCAGCGCCAGGAGGCCGCCCACATCGACACGATCACTGGCGGGCTTCTTTGCCCCGGCCTCCAGCCTCGACAGGGTCAGCAGATCTTCGATGATGGCCTGCATTCGACCCGCCTGATGGCTCATATCCCGGACCGGCTGCTGCCAGGCCTCGGGCAGCTCGGGGTCCGAGGAAAGACTGTCCAGGTAGCCGTTGATCACGGTGAGCGGTGAGCGGAGTTCGTGAGACGCATTGGCGACGAAATCCCGGCGGACCTTCTCCAGCCGTTTGCGGTCGGTGATGTCCCTGGCCAGCAGCAGTTGCTGGCCGTCACCGCCATAGGGGACCAGCCGCAATGCCAGATGGGTACCGGATCTTGTGGGCGAGCGGATTTCTATCGGCGCGCCCTCCCCGCCGGATCGCAGATAGTTCACGAATTCCGGATCCCGAAGGATATGCTCGACGCGCAGACCGCGATCCGTCTTGCGGATACCGAGCAGGTCGGTGGCCGCCCGGTTGAGCCAGACGATTTCGCGATCAGGATTGAGGACGACACTGGCATCCGGCAGGGCAGCGCTGGATTTTCGAAATTCTTTGATGACCCGCCCGAGACGCTTCTTGCGCTGGCGGTGGCGGCTGCGCAGCCGGTAGATGCCGGCATAGATCTGTCCCCAGACGCCGAACGCGGTGCGCGGCAATTTGCCCTCGCGCAGGTCCAGCCAGCGTTCGAGCCGGTAGGCGTTGTAGAGATGCCAGCCGAGGATGCCCGTGAGCGCGGCGAGCAGCCAGATCTGCAGGCCCCCGAAAACGAGCCCCGCTATCAGGGCCATCGCGATCAGCGCGAGCAGCCGGCTTGCAGCGAGTATCCAGGGGCGAGAGAACATGTCAGCTCACGCGGGTGGAAAACCGGTAACCGGCGCCCCGGACCGTCTGGATGAAGCGATCGAAGTGGCCGGGTTCCAACGCCTTGCGCAGCCGGCGGATATGCACGTCCACCGTCCTTTCTTCCACATAGACGTTGCCGCCCCAGACCCGGTCCAGTAACTGGCTGCGGCTGTAGACACGCTCAGGATGGCTCATGAAGAACTGCAGCAGCTTGAACTCCTTGGGACCTAGCTGGATGTCGTCGCCGTCCCCCCGGACACGATGACTGGCAGGATCCAGCTGCAGACCTTCAGCACTCAATAACTCGTCGGCGCCGGCGCTTTGCCCCCGGCGCAGCACGGCCTGGATCCGCGCCACCAGCTCCCTTGGAGAGAAGGGCTTGGTGATGTAGTCGTCGGCGCCACCCTCCAGACCGCGCACCTTGTCGTCCTCCTCCGCCCGGGCCGTCAGCATGATGATTGGCACTTCGCTGGTAGCCTCGTTTCTCTTCACCCAGCGGGTCAGTTCCAGACCGCTGGTGTCCGGCAGCATCCAGTCGATCAGCATCAGGTCAGGATGGTTGTCGACGACGCGAGCCCGGGCCGTGACACAATCCCCGGCTTCCAGCACGTCGAAACCCGCCCGCCGCAATCCGAACGCAATCATGTCCCGGATCGGCTTCTCGTCTTCGACAATCAGTATCTGTTTGGCGCTCATAGCGGTCTTTTCACCCGATTGTAACCCGGTGCGCATTGCATCACCGATTTGTTACAGATTCTTGAAGAAGGCCGGTCAACTGCGCCAGGCGACCTGTTCCCGAAGGTATACCGGCAAGGCTGACTCCGCCGTCACCGCCTCGCCACGCTGGTAGGCCACCGCCGCAGTCGCCACCAGGTCCCGCGCCTCGGGCAACAGATCCGGGGCCATGATCTCCACCCGCCTGCCCATCCGCGCCTCGAGTTCCGGGAACCGGGTCCAGCCGGACCCGGCCCCCATCCACCCGTCCTGTTCGAGATCCGGCAGCGCATCCGGGCTCGCGATCCGCTCATCGCAGACCGGTACCGCGACGCCCTCGTCGCTGACCGTGAACGCGCCCCAGTAGCATTCCTCCATACGGGCATCCACACAGACCGCCACCCGGTTTCGACCGTGCAGACGCCAGGCGGCGACGGCGAAAGCGGCGAGGGTGGAGACCGGGATCACCGGCCGCTCGAGACCGAGCGCAAGACCCTGGATGACGCCGGTAGCGATACGCACGCCGGTGAACGAACCGGGGCCGCGGCCGAACACGAGCAGGTCCAGGTCCGCCGGTGTCCGGCTCGCTTCGGCGAGACATTCGTCCACCATGCCGAGCACCCGTCGGGCATGGACGCGCGGTTCCGCCGAACAGCGGGTGTGGAGATCGGCGCCGGCGACCAGGGCGACGGAGCAGGCGTCGGTGGCAGTCTCAAGGGCGAGGATGTTCATGCGCAGATCGTCTCGGTCCGGCCGCGCAAGAACTCACAGGCCAAGGCCCGGTCCCGGATCACCGGCATCGGCGGCAGACTGGAAAGAAAGGCGCGGCCGTAACTGCGGCCGCTGATACGCGGGTCGCAGATCATGACCACGCCGCGGTCATCGTAGTCCCGGATCAGGCGGCCCACGCCTTGCTTGAGCGCGATGACCGCCTGGGGCAGCTGGAAATCCCGGAACGGCTGACCGCCCTGCTCGCGGATCGCCTCCAGACGGGCCTGCAACAAGGGATCGCCCGGCGAAGCGAAGGGCAGTCGGTCGATGACCACCAGCGTCAGCGCTTCGCCGCGCACGTCCACCCCCTCCCAGAAACTGCTGGTGCCGAGCAGGATGGCGTTGCCGAGCGCGCGGAACCGTTCCAGCAATCGATCGCGGGGCTCGTCGCCCTGCACCAGCAACGGGAATTCGGCCAGAGAGTCCCCGGCTGCGCGCAACAGGCCGGCCGCTTCGCGCAAGGCCCGGTGGCTGGTAAAGAGCAGAAACGCCCTGCCACCGCTGGCTTCGAGCAGGGGGCGGGCGGCTTCCACTACCGCATGGGTGTAGTCCCGGGACGCCGGTTCGGGCATCCCGGCTGGCAGATACAGCCGGGCGTTGTTGCGGAAGTCGAAAGGGCTCTCCAGACGCAGGGATGCCGCGTCCGGCAGACCCAGCCGGGCGGCGGAATGGGAAAAATCATCCCCCACCGCGAGGGTGGCGGAGGTGAAAATCCAGCTCCCACCCTGATCGCGGATGCGCCGGCCCAGGGCCTCCGCCGCGTCGGGCGGAGTCATGTGCAGGGTGAATCCGCGGCTGAAGGACTCGAACCAGCGCACGCCCTCCTCGTCGGTGTTGTCCGCGATCCGGCCCAGACGTTCGGCCACGGTTTCTGCCCGCTTGATGACCGCGTCCATGCCGGCGCTGTGTCCACTCAGGGTCTGCAGATCCTCCGCCAGCGCCCCGGCCGCTGCCGCCAGCTCATGGCAGTGATCGTCGATCTCCGGCTGTGCCTCGTGCCAGGGATGGCGCCCCAAGCGGCCCGACAGGACGCGCCGCGCCTCCTGTTGTGCCCGGACGAGACCCGCGCCAGCGGTATCGAGATCCGCAAGACTCGCGCCCGCGTGCAGCCCCTCCGCCGTGCAATCCCGGAGCAGGTTGTCGAGTTGTCTGGCGCTTACCGAGATGCCGAAAAAGGTCACGGCAGTCTCCGGGAGCTGGTGGGCCTCGTCGACGATGACCGCGTCCGCACCGGGCAGCAGCTCGCCGAATCCCTCCTCTCTCAACACCATGTCCGCCAGCAGCAGGTGATGATTGACGACCACGATATCGGCGTCCTGAGCCCTGCGCCGAGCGTCCACCAGATGGCATCCCTGATATTCGGGGCATCGGCTGCCCAGACAATTGTCGGAAGTGGAGGTCACCCGCGACCAGACCCTGGCCTCCTCAGGCACGCCCTCCACCGAGGCGATATCGCCGTCTCCCGGTGCTGTGGCCCACTGCCGGACCTGCGCAAACCAGCGCGCCTCTTCACGGCTGGGGAACCGGCCCTCTTCCGCGGCAAGCTGCAGCCGGTGCCGGCACAGATAATTGCTGCGCCCCTTGAGCAGACAGACGTCTACCGGTCGGCCGATGGCGGCGGAGACGACCGGCAGGTCCCGGGCGAACAGCTGGTCCTGCAGACTGCGGGTGCCGGTGGAGATCACGATCCGGCGACCGGACAACAGCGCGGGCACCAGATAGGCGAAGGTCTTGCCCACACCCGTGCCCGCCTCCACCAGCAGCGACTCGCGCGCCGCCAGGCTCTCGGCCACCTGCGCCGCCATGCGCTGCTGCTCGGGCCGCCGGCGATAGCCATCGATCGCTCGCGCGAGGGGCCCGTCTTGCGCAAAGGCAAAGCCCATGTCGCTCATCAGCGTGTGGCTCCGGTCGCGGCCTGCTGCTGTACGTCCCGGGCCTGGCTGCGCAGCGCCGACCCGGGCGCCGCCAGGCTTTCCGCCCGTCGCGCCAATTCCACGGCCAGCTCGCGCTGACCCTGATCGAGCCGCAGCCGGGCGAGCGCCAGCCACAACGCGCCGTCCGCCGGGTCGATGCGGACCGCCCGTTCGAGCGTCGAGGCCGCCTGGGAAGCATTGCCTGCTGCACGCTCCCGTTCGGCCTGGGCCTGGAGTGCGACCACCGCACTGTTGCGGGGCGCCGGAGCGGGTGTCGCCGGTACCCGCGCAGACGACCCGGCCTCCACCGCATCGTCCGTCTCATCGCCCAGGGACGGGCCGCCGGAGGCGCTGACCGTCGACCCGGCTTCGGCCACGTCGCCGGCGCGCATGGTGCCGCCAGCACTGACGCACCCACTCAATATCCCCATGCCGATGATCAGCACCGGCATCGGGACCGGCCTCAGTCTTTGAATCCCTGCAACCATTCCCCTACTCGCTCCCTCAGGCCCCGGCGTGACGGCGCGCAGCCCGGTTTGACCGCCAGTTCCGCGTCTCGCGGCAGAGCCAGCAACACGGCTTCGCCGCAACCTTCCCGGCTCAGAAGACCGTCATCGTAATCGATCCAGACCTCGGCGATGTCAGGCGGCGCCAGCGGCTCGAACCCGCGACCGCCAAGCCCGCCGATCAGGTCGGCCCAGACCGGCAAGGCACCGCGGGAGCCGGACAAGCCGGCGGGCGTGTTGTCATCCCGGCCCAGCCACACCACCGCGAGATTATCGCCGGAGAAACCGGCGAACCAGCTGTCGCGAAATTCATCGGAGGTGCCGGTTTTGCCCGCTACCACCATCCCCGGCGGGATGCGCCCCGCCGCGCCGCGGCCGCTGCCCCGGTTCATCACCTGGATCAGACCGCTGTTGAGCTGATAGACATCCTCCGAATCAAAGTTCGCGCTGAGTTCGATCGGGTAACGGCCGAGCGGTTCGCCCTCGGCATCAAGCACCGCGCGCACGGCCCTCAGGGGCGTCCGGAACCCGCCGCTGGCGATGGTCGTATAGAGACCGGCGACTTCCAGCGGCGTCATCTCTATCGCCCCCAGCAGTAGCGACGGATACGGCCGAATCTCCGCCGGGACCCCTAACCGGCGCAATACGTCGATGACCGCCGGCAACCCCAGTTCGAGACCGATCCGCACGGTCGCCATGTTGAGGGACTCGGCCAGCGCCCGGATCAGCGTCACTTCGCCTTCCCCGTCTCCCGAGAAATTGCCGGGACGCCATACGGTGCCGTTATCCAGGGTGACCGCCAGCGGTTCGTCCATGACGCGGTCGGCCAGCGAACGCCCCGCCTCGATCGCCGCCAGATAGACGGCGGGCTTGACCAGCGACCCGACCGGCCGCGCCGCGGACAGGGCCCGGTTGAACCCGTCGAAGCCCCGATTGCGGCCGCCCACGACGGCTCGCAATTCCCCAGTCTGCGGGTGGCTCACGACCACTGCGCCCTCGAGACCCGCCATGGCCGGATTCTGCTTCTCCAGGGCGCCCAATCCACGCTCCAGGCTGGCTTCCGCACGCTCCTGCACCGGCAATTCGAGGGCGGTGAAAACCTGCAGACCCGCGCTATCCAGATCCTCTTCCCGGTAATCCCGTCCCAGTTGCCGGCGCACCACGTCCAGATAAGCCGGGTAGTAGCCGGAGCCCCCCGGAGAATCCAGCACGTCCAGGGGCCGGGCCATGGCCTGCTGCGCCCGGGCCTCCTCGACGATCTCCTGTTCGGCCATGAGACGCAGCACCAGGTCCCGTCGCTCCCGGGCGCGTTCGGCGTGTGACCAGGGATTGTAGAAGGACGGGCCCCGCACCAGCGCCACCAGCAGCGCCTGCTCGTGGAGCGCCAGTTCCCCCAGCGGGCGTCCGAAATAGAAGCGACTGGCCAAGCCGAAACCATGCACGGCGCGGCGGCCATCCTGACCCAGATAGATTTCGTTGATGTAGGCGGTAAGGATCTCTTCCTTGTCGTAGATGGTCTCCACCCACAGGGCCATGACCGCCTCGCGGACCTTGCGCCGGAAAGTGCGGCGGTTGTCCAGGAAATAGCTCTTCACCAGCTGCTGGGTCAGCGTACTGCCGCCCTGCCGCACCCGGCCGGCCCGCAGATTCGCCCAGGCTGCCCGGACGATCCCCTCGGGATCGAGGCCGTGATGACGATAGAACTTGCGGTCTTCCACGGCTACCAGGGCCGCCGTGAGAGTCTCCGGAATCTCCTCCGGAGAGATCACCAGTCGATCCTCGCCGTGGACCGGGAAGATGCTGCCGATCTCCATGGGATCGAGTCGCATGACCGGGATCTCCCGACCCGCACCATCCCGTATCCGGCGGATCGTGCTGCCTTCGTAATCCAGCTGCACGGTGTGGGCGGCCTCCTCCCCGTCCCAGAAACGGAATCCGCGGGTGCGGATCTTGAGACTGCGCCCCGCGGCCAGGAAGGCCGCGCTGTCGACCCGGTCGCCGCCGGCCTGCCGATACCCCAGCTGCCGCAGCCGGCCGATCAACCGGTCCCGGGGCAGGACCTTACCGGCGTAAAGTTCGATCGGGCTGGCATAGACCCGGGCCGGCAGCGTCCACAGACGTCCCTGGAATTCCCGATAGACGATCAGCCCCTCGGCGCACACCCACAGTGCCAGGGCCGCGACCAGGACCAGCAAAGCCGGCACCAGGATCCGGCGACGGCTCGCGCGTGCGCGTCTCCGGCGCGGCGCCTGCTTGCGGCGCCGTTTGCCGGATCCGCCTCGGGAGCGGGAGCGGGGTCTGGACTGGGGTGGTTTTGGCATGGATCGGGGCCGGATGGGCGCCGGGATTGTTACAGAACCGGCTCTGTAATAGAACCTTCGGCTCCGACCGGGCCGGCGTCTTCCGGCGACGGCAAGGGCGGTGTCGGGGATGGCCATGCAGCAGGCTGCCCGGATTGCTCACCGTGCCCCGGCTCACCGTCCGCCGGCTCTCCGGCGTCGCCGGGCCGGTCGGTAAGGGGCCATGCTCCGGCATCCGTCACGACCGGAAGTGCATCGGCGGGAATGACGGGCGGCGGGCGCGCCCGGCCGCGGAAGCTGACGATGCCGGTCGTCCGCGGGTAGAGCAGCGCGCGGAAGGTCCATCGCAGATGGCTCGCACCGGAAGCTCGCTCACCCAGGGCCGATTCCTCTTCGAAGCTGGCCCCGCCGTCCACCGAGAGGGCGAAATCCGTGCCCGGGCCGTTGGCGCTGCCCGGCACATAGGCCAGGCTCGGCGGCAGGGAAAACTCGAGGCTGAGGCCGGCGGCCGGCGTGGTCGCCGGATTGACAAAGCTCAGGGTGTAGAGCCGCACCTCTCCGGGCAAGGGCGCGGTGCCGGTACGCGTCGGCAGCATGCGTTGTCCCTCCCCATCGCTGATCACTCGCGCGCTGCTGATGCCGCGCAACTGTAGCGCCGGAGCATCGGCCAGGGGCGAAGCCGACACGAGGGATCCGATCAGAAAGGCCAGGGGTCTGAACATGGGCAGGGATAGTTAGCCTGAGCCGGGCACGATGAAGCAAGAGCGGTCCGGCAATGGCGGCTGCCCGGGATTCAATCTGCGGGCTCGAGTTGACTTCCCGGTGGAATCCGCTATATTTGGTGCATCGCAACATATTGCAGTGCACCACTACCCAGGGGAATGACATGATGACCAAGATCGAAAAGCTGGCTCGCGACATGCGGGCCGAATACGGCGCGTTTGCTGACCGCGCCATCCAGCGCCTGCGCGCCGCGACTCTCGACACCGCCGACATGATCGAGAACTCGCGCAAGCCGGTCCGCAAGTTCACCGAAGCCGGTCTGCGGATCAACCGCATCTCCAGCAAGGGTGTGGAGAAGCTGGTGAAGCAGCAGGCGACCTTCGTCGACAGCGCCATCGAAGGCGGCGCCCATCGTCTCGAACTGGCCGCCCGGGCGGACAGCCTCCGCGCTCTCCTCGGCGACCAGATCTCCGTGCTGCCGAAAGCCCGCCACTGGGCGGTGCTGAACGCGCGCAAGACCATCGAGATCGTCAAGGTCACTGGCGACGAGATCGGTGACGTGCTGCGCACCACGGTGGCCGCACCGGCGCCTGTCCGCAAGACTGCCAAGAAGACCACCCGCAAGGCCAAGGGCAAGACCCGCCGCGCCGCGCCGAAGAAGAAGGCCGCCCGCAAGACGACGGCCCGCAAGGCTGCCACCAGGAAGACGACGGCCAGGAAGCCGGGCCGCAAGAAGGTGAGCAAGGCCAAGGCCGCGCCGGCCAAGGCAGCTGCCTGAAAGTCGGAACCGGAACCCTTAACGGTCCAAAAGGCCCTCTTCTGAGGGCCTTTTTTATTGGGCGTCTTATCGGGACGGAGAGACGGGCCAGCGCCCCTAGCTGCGGGTCTTCTTTTTGCGCCTCGGGTTACGACGCGGGGTCTTGCTCACTTTCTTCTCGGTGCTCGCCGAACCCGCCTCCAGAGCCCGGCGGAGCAGCCGCTGCCACTCCTCCACGGACAGCAGCCCTGACGGCACAAAACCCCTCAGGATGGCCATCGGATCCAGCCCTTCGGCGCCACCGCGCAATTTGTGGCTCAGCGCATCGAGCGCCTCCTGTTGCAGCCCGCTGACGTCAGGCAGACCGAGGAACTCGCGCAGCTCCGTCGGTTCCACCTCGACTTCGACCCGTATCTTCATGGGACGCTCCTGGTCGTATCCTCATACCTACCCAGAGCATAGCCGCGCGCCGGATGGCGGGTGACACCGGCGGAGCGGAGGCCCGGATCAGTCTTCGATGATGTAGCGGATGGCCTGGGCGGAAGTCGGCTGGACCACGCGGCCGAGACCTATGACGCCTTCGCCGGTGAGTTGCAGGCTGTCCCGGCGGACGAACAACTCTTCCCGATGGCGGGTGATGACGAAGGTGCCGTTGGTGGATTGATCGATGAGCATGAACTTGTCGCGGTTCATCTCGATCTTGCAGTGGATGCGCGAGATCAGGTTGCCCTTGACCACCAGATCGTTGTCGTCCGCCCGCCCGATGGTGATGTGCTGCTGATCGGCGGTCAGCAACACTTCCTGGCCCTGGTACAGCACCCTGAGCCGCGAGGTCTTGCGGCGCTGCTCGTTGGCCCAGGTGATGGTGGGCAGCATGCTGGTGACGTCTTCCTTCTGCCACAGCACCTCGAACAGGGCGATCTCCCCGGACTTGCCCTTGACGTGCGCCAGGTCGATCTGGCGCACCGAGGCACGCCACTCGGCAGAGAGTTCATCCACCATGTTGGAGGTGGTGACGATCTGCCGGGCCTTGGCCTGGCTGGTCATCCGGTTCGCGGTATGCACGGTGGCGCCGAACACGTCACGCTCGCCGGGCAGGACCTTGCCGTAGTCGCAGCCGACCCGGATCGCCAGCGAAACGCCCTCGCCGGCCGAGACGTCGCCCTTGCCGATCGAGGACTGCATCTCCCGGGCGGCGTTGAGAGCGTCGTCCGCGGTCGGGAAGGTGGCCATCACCTCATCGCCGATGGTCTTGATCACGCTACCCTGGTTCTGCTCGGTCGCGTTCTTCATGATGTCCAGGCAACGGGCGATGGTATCGCGCGCCTTGAGGTCACCCAGGACCTCGTACAACTCCGTGCTGCCGACGACGTCGGCGAACAGGACGGCTACCTCTATCTCACTAGACATTGGGACAGACAGAATTCTGTTGTGATCGCCGGGGGGACAGCGGTGGAGGCAGAATAATCTCCGCGGCAGGTCTAATCAACAAGCTTGTGACCATGGGATTCAGCGCAACGCCGCCACGTAAGCAATCCAGGCAGGGTCGTTTTCCCCCTCTTTCGCCGCGGCGTACTCGCCGCTGCCCTCTCCATCTTCGTCGGTCCCTTCCCAAAAAACTTGAGTTTTTGCAAAACCGGCCTCGTCCAGCAGGTCGATCAACTCCGGCAGGGTCCAGAAACGCCAGTGATAACTGAAGGCCCGCTTGATCTTCGAGCCGTCCGGGAAGCGGAAGTGTATGTAGCAGACATAATCGCCGCTGATCGGCTCGTAACTGGCCTGCTCCCAGACATAGGTGAAGCCTTCGTTCTTGGTCTTCTCGCGGCTTTCCTCGTAGGCCCCGGCCCCGCCGAATACGTCGATGAAGAACACACCGTCCTCGGCCAGCCCCTGGCGCACCGAGCGGAAGTAGTCCAGCAGCACTTTGCGCTGCTTGAAGTACCAGTAGCTGAAATTGAACGCGACGACGATATCAGCCGGATCGGTCTCGACGGTCCGCACGTCCGCCTCCAGCAGCCTGACCCGGCGGCGGGCAGCCGGTTTGAGTTTCGCCAGGTGGTGGTCTCGCCCCCATTTCAGCACCTCGGGATTGATGTCCACACCCACCGCCTGATGCCGGGGATCTACGTCGACCCATCGGCATGCCGCGTTGGCGGTGCCGCAGAAGTCCTCACGCAGACTTACCGGCGCCCGGCCGCGGAGCTCCGAGAAGGCCTCCTGCAGGAACTCCACCTCATACTCCACATTCTGCACTGAGGCCTCGTAGAGGGCGTGGATGTCGGCGCGGGACGCCATGGTCCCGGCCCCGGACTTGCCTGGGGTCTTGCGTTTCTTTCGCGCCATCAAGGCTCACTCGGATTCTTGCCCGGAAACGGGCGCGAGCCATTGTATAGCAAACACAGGGCCACCGAATGTCCCCGGAAGACGCCCTCGGGCATCGCCTGGACGCCCCGTTAAGACGCCGCCGCCGGCCCGTGGCCTGAGCCCGCCGCCGATCTGTTAAAGTCTTGCCGACCGCACCGTCTGAGGATGTCGCGATGAGACCGCTCGAGGACCGGGTTTCCGGCATGCGCCGAATCCTGGAGACCGCCGCCATGGCCTCTGTGGCGCTGCTGTTTCTGCCAGCCACCCTGCCGGCGCAATCCGCCACGGTGGCCGACGGCACCCGACCGATCGATGCCGAGCCCTTCCCCTACCCTGCCGATCTGCTCGCCGAAGCCGCCGGTCTGCGAGACCGGGCCCTGGCCGACGGCAACCCCTTCGCCACCGTAGAATCTCTGAGCACCGAAGTCGGCCCGCGTCTCGCGGGCTCCGATGGCGACCGGGCCGCCGTGGCCTGGGCGCTCGGATTCCTCCAGGGCCTGGCGTTGGACCGTATCGCCGCCCAGGGCGTGCTGGTGCCGCGCTGGGAACGGGGTGAGGCCCATGTGCGGATCCTGTCCCCGTCACCGCAGACGCTGGCCGCGGTCGCGCTCGGCGGCAGCATCGGCACCGCGGAGAGCGGGCTGGAAGCCCCGGTGATGCGGGTAGCCGATCTCGACGCCTTGCGGGCGCTGACCTCAGACCAGGTAGCCGGCCACGTGGTGTTTATCGACCATCGGATCGAGCGCGGGCCGGATGGCGCCAGCTACAGCGCAGCCGTGCCGGGTCGCACCGACGGACCGTCTGTAGCCGCGGACCTCGGTGCCGTAGGTCTGGTTGTACGATCCCTGGGCACCGACAGCAACCGGCTGGCCCACACCGGCCGGCTGACCTATCGGGACGGGGTGGCCCGCATCCCGGCCGTGGCGATCTCGGGTCCCGACGCCGACATGCTCGCGCGCCAACTCGAGGGAGACGATGCCGTCATCCTCCAGCTCAGGCTGTCCGCCCGGAGTCTCGGGGTCGCCCGCTCGGCCAACGTCATCGGCGAGATACGCGGGGCCAGCCGGCCGGAGGAGATCGTCATACTCGGCACCCACCTGGACGCCTGGGACCTGGGCACCGGCGCGCTGGATAACGGCACCGGCGTGGCCATCGTCACCGAGACCGCGAGGCTGATCGCCGCCATGCCCAGACGCCCGGCGCGGACCGTTCGGATCGTCTTGTTTGCCGACGAGGAACTGCGTCTCAGCGGCGCCCGGGCCTATGCCAAACGTTCGGCCGAAGGCGGTGAGCAGCATGTGCTGGGCATGGAAGCGGACGGTGGCAGCGGGAGGATCTGG
>CBDTYJ010000032.1:0-15429 GCA_965364575.1 uncultured Gammaproteobacteria bacterium | reverse complement strand
AGTTGATCGGATACGGACTGGTGGTCGGTCTGAACGGGACCGGCGACCGGACCACGCAGGCCAAATTCACGATCCAGACACTGCGCAACATGCTCGAGCAGCTGGGGATCACGATCCCGCCCGGCACCAACCTGCAGCTCAACAACATCGCCGCGGTCGTGGTCAGCGCGGAGCTGCCGCCGTTCGCCAAGCCCGGCCAGACCATCGACGTCACCGTCTCCTCGATCGCAAACGCCGAGAGCCTGCGTGGAGGCACCCTGCTGCTGACGCCACTCAAGGGCATCAATGGCGAGGTCTATGCCATCGCCCAGGGCAACCTGGTGGTCGGCGGTCTGGGTGTATCCGGCGGCGACGGCTCCAGCGTGACCATCAACGTGCCCAGCGTCGGCCGCATCCCCAACGGTGCGTCGGTGGAGCGGGAAGTGCCCATGCGCTTCGCCCAGGGCAACACCCTGGAACTCAATCTGCATCGGGCCGATTTCACCACCGCCAGCCGGCTGGCCGAAGGCATCAACGCATTCGTCGGCGACGGCACCGCCCGTCCCCGGGACGCCACCACGGTCGATGTGCTGGCCCCGGCGGACCCGGGTCAGCGGACCACCTTTGTCTCCATGCTGGAGAATCTCAGGATCGATCCAGGCGAGGCGCCCGCGCGGGTGATCGTCAACTCGCGCACCGGCACCGTGGTGATCAGCACCCACGTGCGGGTGCTTCCGGCGGCCGTGGCCCACGGCTCCCTGGTGGTGACGATCACCGAGGATTTCGACGTCAGCCAACCGGCGCCGTTCACGCGTAACGGTCGCACGGTGGTGACGCCGGACAGCCAGGTCGATGTGGAGCAGCAGGGCAACTATATGTTCCTGTTCGAGCCCGGCGTGGATCTCAACGAGATCGTGCAGGCGGTCAATACCGTGGGCGCGGCACCGGGCGACCTGGTCGCGATCCTCGAGGCGCTGCGTGAAGCGGGTGCCCTGAGGGCCGAGCTGGTGGTGATCTGAGGCCGGTCATGAGCGTCCAGGGCCCCAGCAACTACAATGATTTCGCCGGCCTGGCATCGCTCCGGGCCCGTTCCGGCCAGGGCGATCCGCAGGTGTTGCGGGAGGTGGCGAGGCAGTTCGAATCCCTGTTTACCAGCATGATGCTCAAGAGCATGCGCGACGCCAGCATGGGTGATCCCCTGTTCGACAGCGACAGCGAGCGGGCCTATCGGGACATGTTCGACCAGCAGATGGCGGTCGAGATGTCGCGAGGCAAGGGACTCGGCATCGCCGAAATGCTCGTGCGACAGCTTTCCGGCACCGTGCGGGCGACGGTGCCCTCCACGCCCGAAACGCTACCTGTGCGGCCGGCCGACAGGACGGATACCGTCGCCCGCACCGCCGGCGCAGACTTCGAGCCCGCTACGCCGGAAGAATTCGTACGCGGCATATGGCCCCATGCCCGGGATGCGGCCCGGGAGCTGGGTGTGGACCCGCGATCCATCGTCGCCCAGGCGGCGCTGGAGACCGGCTGGGGCAAGCACATGATCCGCGGCGATGACGGCCGCAACGGCAATAACCTGTTCGGCATCAAGGCGGATCCGGGCTGGAGCGGGCGCCGGGTGTCGGTAAGCACCCAGGAATACGAGCAAGGCGTGGCCCGGCGTCAGCGGGACTGGTTCCGAGCCTACGAATCCGTGGCCGAGGGCTTCCGCGACTATGTGGATTTCCTCAAGGGCAGCACCCGTTATCAGACGGCGCTGGCTGCCGGGACTGACCCGGTCGCTTTCGCGGAGGGTCTGCAGCGGGCCGGTTATGCCACCGATCCGGCTTATGCCGACAAGATCCGCAGCATCCTGGCCAGCCCGGTGCTGGAGTCGGCGCTGGCGCCGCTAAAGGATTCTCCGCCGCTGCCGATAATTACGGTTGGAACGGGGGGTTCCCCTGATGAGAGGTCGGCCGCGGCTCGCGTCGAGGCCTGATTAAGCTATGTCGCTGCTTCTGAACAACGCGATCTCGGGTCTCCTGACCGCCCAACGCGGGATGGACACGACCAGCCACAACATCGCCAACGTCAACACCGACGGCTACAGCCGCCAGCGTGTGGATCAGGCAGCGCGCATCCCCCAGTACCTGGGCGGCAGCTTTGTGGGCACCGGCGTCGAAGTGACCGACGTCCGCCGGATCTACGACCAGTTTCTGACCGACCAGCTGCGTGGCGCCACCGCCGCCGAGCAGGAATTGACCGTGTTCCGGGACCTGACCCGGCGAGTCGACAGCATCCTCTCCGACGAGGCGGCCGGTCTGTCCCAGGGTATGAGCGAATTCTTCCAGACGGTGGAGAGCCTGACCGCCGATCCGGCTTCGCTGCCCATCCGCCATGCGGTGCTGGGCCAGGGCCAGGCGCTGGCCGACCGTTTCGGCGTCCTCGATGCACAGCTCGGTGGACTGGAGAACGACGTCAACCTGCGTATCCAGGGCTCGGTATCGGAGATCAACGGGCTGGCGGCCGCGATCGCCAGCGTCAATGACCAGATCGCTCGCAGTCCCGGCCAGCCGCCCAGCGATCTGCTGGACCAGCGCGATGCCTTGCTGTCGCAGCTGGCCGGACAGATCGACGTGTCGGTGATCGCCCAGCCGGACGGCGCCCTCAACGTATTCGTCGGGAGCGGCCAGACCCTGGTCGCCGCCAACCGAAGCTTCGAGCTGGCGGTGGTGCGTGACGAATTCGATCCGACCCGGCTGCAGGTCGCCCAGTCCGAGGACGGCTTCGCGATCAGCCGGACCCTGTCGGGGGGCGCCCTGGGCGGCGCCCTGGAATTTCGACGGGCGGTCCTCGATCCGGCGCGCCAGGAGCTCGGCCGCATCGCGACCGCTCTGGCGGAGAGTTTCAACGCCGTCCATCGGGGCGGCATGGACCTTGGCGCCAACGCGGGTGGCGACTTCTTCAAGACGCCGGCGGTGGAGGTATTGCCGTCCGGGCGCAATCTCGGATCCGGGTCCGTGGTGCTGGGCATCGCGGATGCGACGGCCCTGGCGCCGGAGACCTACGAACTGGCGCTGGCGGGTGGCAGCTGGCAGCTGACCAACCAGTCCGGCGCGGCGGTGCCCATGACCGGTTCGGGCACCGCTCTGGATCCCTTCCTTGCCGATGGCCTGAGCATCCAGGTACCGGCCGGCGCCGCGGACGGGGACCGTTTCCAGTTGCGGCCGGTGGCCCGGGCGGCGGGCAGTCTCGGGCTCGCCGTCGGCGGGCCGGAGCGGATCGCCGCGGCGTCCCCTCTGGGCAGCACCGCTGAGCTTGGCAACCGCGGCAATGCCGCGATTACCACCCCCGCGGTCACCGATCCGAGCGATGTCGCCCTGTCCGATCCGGTCAACATTGTTTTCGACGATCCGGCGACTTTCCGCATCTTCGACGCCGGCGGCAACGACCTGAGCGGGCCCCTGGCCTACAGCGACGGCGACGCCATCGACTTCAACGGCTGGCGTGTCCGGATCAGCGGCCAGCCCGAAGCCGGCGATCGTTTCGATATTGCGCCCAATCCGGGCGGGATCGGCGACAACAGCGTGGCGCAGCGGCTCGCGGGTCTGGTATCCGAAGATCTGTTCGAGGGCGGGCTCGCTTCGCTCCGGGATCTGGAGGCCGGTCTGCTGAGCCAGGTCGGCGTCACGGCCCGCCAGGCCGGTCTCAGCCTCGATGCACAGACTGCTCTGCGCGAACAAACCGAACTGGATGTGCAGTCGGTCTCCGGGGTCAATCTGGACGAAGAGGCGATAAACCTGATGCGCTATCAGGAAGCCTATATGGCGGCGGCCAAGGCCATCAGCGTGGCGGATTCGCTGTTCCAGAGCATCCTCGACGCCATGAGGAGCTAGATCATGCGAGTGTCGTCTCAAACCCTTAGTCAAAGCTGGCTGGCCGCCACCCGCCGCAGCCAGGCAGACCTGCTGCGCACACAATTGCAGGTAGCGACCGGCAAGAACATCCTGTCGCCCGCTGACGATCCGGAGGGCGCCATGCGCATCCTCGGCCTCACCCAGGCCATGGACAGAGTGGCGGTCCACCAGGATCACGCCGAGGCGGCGCGCCGACGGCTGTCGCTGGAGGAGCAGGCGCTGGCTCAGGTCAGCGGCGTACTCGACCGGATGCGTGAGCTCTCGATCCGCGCCAGCAGCCCTGCGCTGGACGATGCCGGCCGCGCCGGTCTCGCCACCGAGGTGCGGGCATTGCAGGATCAGATGCTGCAGCTGGCCAACAGCCAGGACGGCCGCGGCGAATATCTGTTCGCCGGCACCCGGGTCACGACCGAGCCCTTCACGGTGGCGGCCGGGCAGGTCGGCTACCAGGGCGACCAGGGCACTCGTCGGCTGGAGATCGGAGACGGTCGTTATCTGGAAGACGGAGAGCCCGGGGATCGCGTGTTCATGGCAGTCCCCGGCGGCAACGGCCGATTCGCCGTCGACGCGGCGCCGTCCAACACCGGCACCGGCGTGATCGCGTCGTCCTCCCTGGTAGATCCAGCAGCATGGTCCGGACAGAGTTTCACCGTCCGCTTCACCGGGCCCGGCGTCTGGGAGGCATCGGACGGTGGCGGCAATGTGGTGGCATCCGGTACCCACACGCCGGGCGATAACCTGGCTTTCGCCGGCATCGAGTTCCGGCTCGACGGCGCGCCGGCGTCCAACGACGAATTCGACGTGGCCCCGGCCGCACCGGTCAGCGTGTTCGAGATCAGCGCACGTTTGACCGCGGCGTTGGAGACGCCGGCGCCGGATCCCGCGGCCGGTGCCCGGCTGCGCAATGAATTGAACAGCGTCCAGGCGAACCTGGACCAGGCACTGACGTCGATCTCGTCTACCCGCGGCCGGATCGGCACGCGGCTGAGCGCCGTCGAAGACCAGCGCGAGACCAACGAGGGTCTGGCGCTGGAGCTGGAGAGCACCCTGTCGGCGGTCCAGGACCTCGACTATGCGGAAGCCCTGTCACGCCTCGAGACCCAGATGTTCAGCCTCGAGGCCGCACAGAAAGCGTTCATGCAGACCCGGCAGCTTTCGCTGTTCCGATACCTTTAGACTCCCCTCGGTGAGTGTGCTGCCGCGTCCATGACGCGGCTTTTTTTTGGGATCCCTATCCCCTCCGCGGACCATCGGACAATCCGTGATCCTCTTCACAGAACTCCGGCTCAAGTTTCCTGCCGGGGGGCCGATAACCCCCCTGAGACGGGAATCCGACCTCCTCTATCGGGAGCCTTCCTGGTCGAAATCCCGGTCCGAAGGACCGGGCGGGAAATGAAGCTAAGGAGTGCTAAACAATGTCGAGCGTAATCAACACCAACGTGATGTCGCTGAATGCCCAGCGTAACCTCACGACTTCTCAGAACATGATGGCCCAGGCCCTGCAGCGCCTGTCGTCCGGTCTCCGGGTGAACAGCGCCAAGGACGACGCGGCCGGTTTCGCCATCGCCCAGCGGTTCGAGACTCAGATCCGCGGCATCAACATGGGCATCCGCAATGCCAACGACGGTATCTCCATGTCCCAGACGGCCGAGTCCGCCCTGGGCGAGATCACCGGCAACCTGCAGCGTATCCGCGAGCTGGCCATCCAGTCCGCCAACGGCAGCTACTCGGCCGCCGACCAGGACCTGCTGCAGGTCGAGGTCGCCGAGCGCCTGGGTGAGATCGACCGCATCGTGGGCCAGACCACGTTCAATGGTGCGGCGGTTCTGCAGGGCGCGGGCGTGATCTCCTTCCAGGTCGGCGCCAACGCCAACGAGACCGTTGACGTGGACCTGGGTGCGACCACGGTCGATTCCGCCGGCCTCGGCGTGAATCTCGTGGACGTGGGTTCGGGCGGCGACGCCCAGGGCGCGATCACTGCTGTCGATGGCGCGCTGACCACGGTCTCGACCCTGGCCGCCACCCTCGGTGCCAGCCAGAACCGTCTGGAGTCCACCGTGGCCAACCTGACGGCCGTGTCCGAGAACCTGTCGGCCTCCAAGAGCCGCATCGTCGATGCGGACTTTGCCGCCGAGACGGCGAATCTGACCAAGGCGCAGATTCTCCAGCAGGCCGGTGTCGCCGTGTTGGCCCAGGCCAACGCCGCACCGCAGGCGGTGCTGGGTCTCCTCCGGTAAAGGGAGTCCATGGTGGCCGGTCCCAGGGCCGGCCACCATTCTTTTCTTCACACGCAGAACAGGTCAGGGAAGGCCGGTCGATAACTTAGGGACAGAACCAGAACACTACGCCGAAGAAAGAGGGCGCGGCGATGCCTGAGCGGATTACACAGACTGTTGCCATCACGCAGACCCGGACACCGATTCCGGCTCAGCGGCGCGCGCCCCAGCCGGTCCGGGAAGACGGCAACGGCCTGCCGGCGGCCGGCAAGGATGCGCCGCAAGCGCCGGCACCACCGCCGATGGAACTGGCGGTGGAACAGATCAACCGGTATCTGTCCGAATCCCGGCGCAACCTCATGTTCGAGGTCGATCAGCAGAGCGGCCGAACGGTGATACGGGTCGTCAACCCCGAGACCCAGGAAGTGATCCGCGAGATACCGCCCCGGGAGACCCGGCGGCTGGCCAGCCAGATCGCCGCGGGCACGGCCCGGATCCTGGATATCACCGCATGATTACACCGGTGGGTGGCACGATTGTTGCTTCCATTCCGGTATAGCCCGGCGCGTTGCGTCCGGGCCCATCGACGGAGTCTTACATGCCGAGCATAAGCGCTGCCGGAATCGGTTCAGGACTGGACATCAACAGTCTGGTCGACCAGCTGGTCGCGGCCGAGCGCCAGCCGGTCGCCAACCGGTTGAACATCAAGGAACTGCGCGCAGAGGCCCAGCTCTCGGCTTTCGGCAAGCTCAAGAGCGCGCTGGCGGATTTTCGTTCCGCAGTGGAGACGGCGTCCGGGGCGGCCGGATTCGGCCAGCGTCTGACCAGCTCCGACCGGGAAGATCTCGTGACGGCGACGGCCAGTGCCGGTGCGCCGATCGGGTCTTTCCCGGTCGAAGTGATCCGCCTGGCCAGCGCCCACCGGCAGGCGTCCGGAGCCTATCTGGATGGCGACGCGGTCATCGGCAGCGGGACGCTCAATTTCGCCGTCGGCGATCAGTCAATGGATGTCACGCTGGCGCCCGGATCAAACAGCCTTGCGGACCTGCGCAACGCCATCAATCTGGCGGATGACAACCCCGGAATCACCGCCACCATCGTCAACGCCGTGGACGGTGCGCATCTGGTCATCTCATCGGACAGCACCGGGGTGGCGGGCCAGGTAGTGATCACTCCGAGCGGCGCAGACGCTGAATTGACCGCTTTCCTCGGCGGCCTGACCGAGCAGAGCCCGGCCCAGGACGCCGAGATGCGGATCGACGGCTTCACCGTCGTCTCACCGGACAACGAAGTCTCGGGCGCGGTCGAAGGCATCACATTCAGCCTCCAGGACGCGGCGCCCGGCGAGATCGCCGAGATCCGCTTGAGTGAAGATTTCGACACTGCCCGGGCCGCCGTGGAGGATTTTGTCGAGGCCTGGAATACCGTGCAGGACACCTTCCGTGAACTCACGGCCTTCGACGCCACGACCGGTCTGTCCGGACAGTTGTTGGGCGACTCGCTGATGCGCAACCTGAGTTCCGCCCTGCGGCGCGAAGTCAGCGTGGTGCTCGGTGGCGGCGATCTGAGGATGCTGGCGGATATCGGTGTCCAGACCACGGTCGAAGGCGACCTGAGGCTGGACGCCGCCAAGCTCGACGAAGCGCTGGCCGCCGAGTTCGACGCAGTCGGCGATCTGTTCGGCGGTGCCGAGGGCATCGGCACCCGGATAGACGCCCTGCTGGGTAATTACCTGGAGAGCGGTGGCCAGCTGGCCAGCCGCGAGGAGAGCCTGCAGGAGGAGCTGGACTGGATCGAAGACCGCCGCGCTGATCTGGATCTGCGCATGGCCTCGGTGCGCCAGCGCTACGCTCGGCAGTTTGCGGCCATGGACGAGCTGGTCGCGCAACTCAACGGGACCGGCAATTTTCTGCTCCAGCAGCTCAGCTCGCTGGGTGGCTAGAATGAGCGGCCAGGGCAAAGCACAGGGATGGATGCGATGACGAGTCAAAGCACAGGCAGTGCGATGAATGCTTACCGATCCGTAGGTGTCTATGGCGGGGTCGAGGACGCCGATGGTCAACGGCTGATCCAGTTGCTGCTGGACGGCGCCGTCGGCGCCATCCAGACGGCCGGCGCCCATCTGGAGCGCAGCGACCTGCCCGCCAAGGCACGGGAACTCAGCCGGGCGGTGAATATCGTCGACGCCCTGCGTGCGAATCTGGACCACGAGAGTGGCGGCGAGATCGCCGCCAATCTGGAGCGGCTCTATGACTACCTGGCCCGCCGTCTGACCCTGGCCAATGCCGGCAACGACGCCGCCGCCATGCAGGAGTCGGCGGCCCTGCTGAGCCAGATCCGCGACGCCTGGGCGGCGATCGGTGAGCAGGTCTCCGCCGATGCCATGACCGCGGTCCGCTGAGGACGAGCCCGATGACGGAACTGGAACAACTGGTCGAGCTGACCCGGCAGGTCCAGCGCCTGGTCGAGGCCGGCGACTGGAGCGAGGCGGCACGGCTGGACAGCGACCGACGTCCGCTGATGGAGGCATTCATGGCCCGCCATCAGGACGAGCAGGCCAGGGCCCGGGCCGCCGCGACCGTGCGCAAGGTGATCGCCATCGATCGCGAGACCCTGCAGGTACTGGGCGAGCGCCGCGGCGCCGTCCTCGCCGAAGCCGGACGCCGCTTCACCGCAGGACGCGCCATCCGCGCTTACCTGGAACAACCCGAATCGGATCGGTTGACGCCATGAGCGGAATCGCCGACAGCAGCTCCGGCCTGGGCTACTCGGATGAGATCCCGGTGGACTTCGAGCCCGGCGATCTGCCCGAGGGCGCGGTCCAGGATCGTATCAACGCCGGCATCGTCCGCATCATCCGGGCCCTGACCGCCTTCGAGGACGTGGCCGGCGACCCGGCCGAGGAAGACTCACCGCTCAGCCATCTGATGGTGCGGGTCGAAGGCAAGCTGGATCTGCTGCTAAATCTTGTCGGCGGGCTGGTGCACCGGCATGTGGAGCTGCCGGCCCGGCACCGCGTCCGGGTCTGCGTCGGCGGCCTCGAGTGGTGTGATGCACCGGATGGATTCGCCGAGGGACAGACCGGGATCATCGTGCTCTATCCCCAGCCTGCCATACCGATCTCGCTGCGGGTTCCCGGCACGGTCAGTGGCGAGGGCACCGAGGGTGGCCAGCGGCTGCTGATGCTGGAGTATTTCGGACTGTCTTCCGAGGCCCGTGACCTGCTGTCCAAGTACGTCTTCAGACATCACCGGCGCGAGATCGCCCGCATCCGCGACGCCCAGTGACGGAATTCCGTCGCCCGGCCTGGCAAACGGCGCCGGAAGTTTGGCGACCATCCCGCCGACCGGGGCGGTGTGAGCGCATAAGCCTATGAAATAAATAACATTGCCAGATCTGGCACGGAATCTGCTTCTCTCTTCCATGGCAAAGGACATGCTGACGGACAGGGAAGTCTCAATGGACAGGATCGCAGAGCTGGAACGTGCGTTTTCGACCTTCTCGGCTGCGTCGAAGGACCTCGAAGTCTCCTACGCCATCCTCGAACGGCGGGTCGCCAAGCTGACCGGCGCTCTCGGGGAAGCCAACCGGGAAGGACGGCGTCAACGGCGGGAAAAAGCCCGGCTGGCCCGGCGCCTGAGCCTGCTGATGGACGCGCTGCCCGGCGCGGTATTGCTCCTGGATGCGTCCGGCTGCGTGCGCGAAGCCAATCCCGCGGCCAGAGAGATATTCGGCGAGGCGCTGGAAGGCGAGGCCTGGTCCGATATCAGCGACCGCTGCGTCAAGACCATGAATCGCAGCGGTGAGTTCGTCACTCGTGACGGACGCCGCCTGGCTCTCGCCCGGCGCAGCCTGCGGCCGGAATCGGGACAGATCCTGCTGTTTACCGACGTCACCGAGGGCCGCGCGGTGGATGATCTGATCGAGCGGCATCAGCGCCTGTCCACCATGGGCGAGATGGCGGCCGCCCTGGCTCATCAGATCCGCACGCCCCTGTCTTCGGCGCTGCTCTACGCGTCCAGCGCCTGTGCCCCGCGACTGACCGATCAGACCCGACGCAATCTGGCCGAGCGGGTGGTGGCGCGTCTGCATGATCTGGAACGGCTGGTCACCGACATGCTGCATTTCGCCCGCGGCGGGATGCCCGCGGAGGAGGGCATCGCCGCCGCCACACTGCTGGAAGCGGTTCGTCAGTCTGTCGCCCCTCAATTATTGCCCGGGCAGCGGCTGGAGACCGATCTCGCCGATGGCTTGCCGCAGTTGTGCGGCAACGAGCAGGCCCTGGCGGGTGCCATCGCCAATCTGGTCACCAACGGTATGGAGGCCGCGGGCGAGAATGCCGTGGTCAGCGTGCGCGGCTGCGTGCGGGAGCCGGCCAGCGTGGATCTGATCGTCACCGACAATGGTCCCGGTGTCGCTCAGGGCCTGGAGGAGAAGATCTTCGATCCTTTCTTTACGACCCGCGCCAACGGCACGGGACTGGGCCTGGCCGTCGTGCGCTCGGTGGCCCGTTCGCACCAGGGTGACGCCTGGCTGGAACGCCGCGCGGACGGCCGCTCCGATTTTGTCATCCGCCTGCCGGCGGCGCTGGAGAACGATATCCGGCCGCCTGCCCCGCGCGGTGTCCCGGAGGTGGCCGCATGAGCGATGCCCCCATCCTGGTGGTCGAGGACGACAAGGCGCTGCGTGATGCGCTGGCGGAGACCCTGGAACTGGCGGGCCACACGGCCCGGGTCGCCGCGGACGGCAGCGCGGCGATGGAGATTATCGAATCGGAAGCGATTGCAGCGGTGGTCACGGATTTCCAGATGAAGCCCATGGACGGGCACGCGCTGCTGCAGCGGATCCGGGCGCGCCAGCCGGACCTGCCGGTGCTGATGATGACCGCACACGGCACCATCCAGCGGGCGGTACGGGCGATGCGCGATGGCGCCAACGATTATCTGGTCAAGCCGTTCGAAGTGGCGGAGCTGGTGGAGCGCCTCGAGCGCCTGACGGCGGCGCCCGCCAGTGCGCCCGGGATGATCGCCGAGGACCCGGTGACCATGGAGATGCTCGGCCTGGCGTCACGGGTGGCGCACAGCGACGCGACCGTGCTGCTGAGCGGAGAGAGCGGGACCGGGAAGGAAGTCTTCGCCCGCTATATCCATTGCCGCTCGCGCCGCGCCGACGGGCCGTTCGTGGCCATCAACTGTGCGGCGATCCCCGAGAACATGCTCGAGGCGGTGCTGTTCGGTCACGAGAAAGGCGCCTATACCGGCGCCCACGCGGCCCGCGCCGGCAAGTTCGAGCAGGCCCAGGGTGGGACCCTGCTGCTGGACGAGGTCTCGGAGATGGATCTGGGCCTGCAGGCGAAACTGTTGCGCGTGCTCCAGGAGCGCGAAGTGGAGCGGGTCGGCGGCACCGCGAGCATCGCCCTCGATGTGCGCGTGCTGGCCACGACCAATCGTGATCTGAAGCATTGCGTGGCGGCGGGAGACTTCCGCGAGGATCTGTTCTATCGCCTCAGCGTGTTCCCGCTCGAATTGCCCCCGTTGCGCCGCCGCCCGGCGGACATCCTTCCGCTGGCGCGCCATTTCCTGACGGCAGGCGCAAGCGGCGACCGGCCACTTCCCGAGATCTCACCGGAAGCCGTCCGCACGCTGGAGGCCTATCACTGGCCCGGCAATGTGCGTGAGCTGGCGAACGTGATGCAGCGGGCCCTGATCCTCTGCAGCGGCGACACCATCCGCCCCGGCGAACTGCGTTTCGAGACCGTGCCGAACCGGGCCAGCGAGAGCGAAGAATCCAGCGGCAGTCTCCAGGACGGCCTGCGCAACCGTGAGGAACGGATGATCGCCAGAGCCCTGGCTCAGGGCGGCAGCCGCAAGCGCGCCGCCGAACTGCTGGGTATCAGCCCGCGTACCTTGCGCTACAAGATTGCCCGCCTGCGGGAGCAGGGTTGGGAGATTCCGGGCAAGGGAACCGGGCCCGGGGCCTGATGCCGGGTTATCGACACAGCTCCATGGAAGGGGACCGATCATGAGCAACATGGAAATCAGCCGGGTACTGGATCAGCTCAAGGCGCTGTCCGGGGACATCCAGCCGCAGCAGCCGGATCCGGCTGCCGGCAAGGTGGACTTCAGCCAGGTGCTGCAGGATTCGATCCGCGGGGTCAGCGAAATGCAGCAGGAGAGTAGCGCCATGCGCGGCGCCTTCGAGGCCGGACGTCCGGACGTCGATCTCACTGAAGTGATGATCGCGACCCAAAAAGCGAGTCTTTCGTTTCAGGCCATGACCGAGGTGCGCAACAAACTGGTCGAGGCTTACAAGGAAATCATGAACATGCCCATCTGAGGCATAGCGGGAGTCACGAGAGCAGATGGAAACACAATCTTCTCAAGGTCTGATGGCGGCCGTGGATCGGGTGCCGGGCATGCGCCAGTTCCTGTTGCTCATTGGCCTCGCCGCAAGTATCGCGGCGGGCCTGTCTGTGGTGCTGTGGGCCCGGGAGCCTGGTTACAGTGTGGTCTACGGCCAGCTCGAGGAGCGGGACGCCAGCGAAGTCGTGCAGGCGCTTCAGTCCAACGGCATCCCCCACAAGCTGGATGCCGGCACCGGAGCGATCATGGTGCCCGGCGAGATGGTCCGGGATGCACGACTGAAACTCGCCGCCGAGGGCCTGCCCCGTGGCGCCGGTCTCGGTCTGGAGATGATCGAGGGCGACGGCGGCTTTACCGTCAGCCAGTTCATGGAAGGGGCCCGTTATCAACACGCCCTGGAGGTAGAGCTGGGCCGGACGATCATGCGCATGCGGGCGGTGGAGTCCGCCCGGGTGCACCTGGCTCTGCCCCGGCAGACGGCGTTTGTCCGCCAGCGACAGCAACCCAGCGCGTCGGTCCTGGTGCATCTGTTTCCCGGGCGCAGGTTGGAAGACTCCCAGATCGCGGCCGTGGTCAATCTTGTTGCCTCCAGCATCCCCGATCTGACGCCGTCGAAAGTCACCGTCGTGGACCAGCTGGGGCAGCTGTTGAGCGCGCCGGACGACAACACCGAGCTGGCGCTCACGGCCCGGCAATTCGAACAGCAGCGCCGCATGGAGCAGGAGCTGGGCCGGCGCATCGAGAGCATGTTGACGCCGCTGCTCGGGCCCGGCAGCGTGCGGGCGACGGTGGCGGCGGAGCTGGATTTCACGGTCAGCGAGGAGACCCGTGAGAGTTTCGATCCCAACACGGTGGTGATGCGGAGCGAGCGGACCAGCGAAGATCTCAAGATGCGCGAAGATCCGCTTGCGGGTGTGCCCGGTGCGATCAGCAACGACCCGACTACCCTGCCGGACGAAGAAGACATCCCGGCGGCGCCTCAGCCGGTCAGCGAAGCCCGCACGGCGACGCGCAATTTCGAGGTCGATCGTACGGTCAGCCGCGTGCGCGCCGCAGTCGGCGGGGTCAAGCGGCTGTCGGTGGCGGTGCTGGTGGATCATCGCAGCATCCTGAACGAGGACGGCGAGGTATCTCGCCAGCCGCTCGACGAGCAGGAACTCGAGGAATTGCGGACCCTGGTCAGGGAGGCCGTGGGCTTCGACGAGGAACGAGGCGACAGCGTAAGCGTGATCAACGCCTCGTTCCAGGCGTTGCCCGAGGCCGAGCCGCTGACCGAAGAGTCATTCATGGAGCAGGGCTGGATCCGTGACCTGCTGCGTCAGCTTGCGGCAGTTGGCGCGCTGCTGGCGCTGGTGCTAGGTGTCGTCAGGCCGGTATTGCGTGGCCTGACGACTGCGCCGGCGCGGCCGGTCCAGGCCCTGGCCGGCGGCCTCCCGGGCACCGACGGGACGGCCGAGGTGGTAGCGCCTCCCAAACCGGCCCTGACCTATGAGGAACGCGTGGCGGCCGCCCGCAACATGGCTGCGCAGAACCCGGACCGGGTGGCTCAGATCGTGCGTGACTGGGTGGTGAGCGATGGCTGACGACAAGACCGTGTCCGGCACCGAGCAGGCCGCGATCCTGCTTATGTCCCTGGGCGAGCAGGAGGCCGCGGCTGTCCTGCAGAAGATGGGCATGCGCGAGGTGCAGAAACTGAGCCGGGTGATGGCATCCATGCGCCGGGTCAACCGTATCCATGCCGAGGCGGTGCTGGAGAATTTCACCAGCAACAACGACACCGATCTGGATCTCGGCGGCAGCCCGGACTATCTGCGCAAGGTACTGAGCAGTTCCGTCGGTGCAGAGAAGGCCGGCAACATCCTCGAGCGGATCGTCGATGACGGCGAGCCCAAGGGCCTCGAATCTCTGCACCTGATGGAGGCTCGCGAGGTGACGGAGATGATCCGCAACGAGCATCCACAGATCATCGCCATCGTCATGGCGCGCCTCGAGCAGGAGCAGGCCGCGCAGGTGCTGTCGCAACTGCCGCCGGGTCTGGCCACCGACGTCGTCACGCGCATCGCGCGTCTGGAGGAGGTGCCGCAATCGGCGCTGGAGGAGCTGGACGACATCGTCGAGCAGCAGTTCTCCCGCTCGAGTAATTTCAAGGCCGCCACCATCGGCGGGACCCGCACCGCCGCGGAAATCCTGAACCTGGTGGACTCCCGCTTCGAGAACGAGATCATGGAAGCGCTCGAGAAAGAGGACTCGGCCCTGAGCCAGGAGATCCAGGACAAGATGTTCGTGTTCGAGAATCTGATGGAGGTCGACGATCGCGGCATCCAGGCCCTGGTCCGCGAGATCACGGGCGACACCCTGGTGCTCGCCCTGAAGGGCGCCGACACGGCCATGCGGGAGAAGATCTTCCGCAACATGTCCAAGCGCGCCGCCGAGATCATGGAATCCGATCTCGAGGCCAAGGGGCCAGTTCGCCTGAGCGAGGTCGAGGAGGCGCAGAAGGAGATCGTATACACCGCCAGACGACTGGCCGACGAGGGCTCGCTGATCCTCGGCAAGGGCGGCGAGGAATATGTCTAGGGTCATCCCGCTGGAATCAGCACCAGACTGCGAGCGCTGGCAGGCTCCGAACGTGGTGGCCACCGGCGAAGGCGAGGCGGATGCGGCCGGTGGCGGCCATCTGCTGACCCGCGAGGACCTGGAGGCCCTGGAGACGAGAATCCGGGAAGAGAACAGGGAACTCGGGCGTCAGGAGGGGCTGGCCGCGGGGGCCGCCGAAGTATCGGCCCGCGTCGCTCGTCTGGATGACGCGTTGACAGCGTTGGCGCGCCCTTTCGATGACCTGGATCAGGAGCTGGAAGATCAGATACTGGCGCTGGTGCGGTCCCTGACCCGGCATCTGGTCCGGCGCGAGCTGCGCATGGATCCTTCCCAGGTGATCGGCATCATCCGCGAGGCGATACGTACCTTGCCGGC
>CBDTYJ010000031.1:0-15473 GCA_965364575.1 uncultured Gammaproteobacteria bacterium | reverse complement strand
CCAATCGTCCCAACATTCACATGCGGCTTCGTACGCTCGAATTTCTCTTTGGACACGGCTGCGTTCCTCTAATACAAGTCAGTCGAATTCTCGAATCCTGGGTCCCGTCAGGAAGCCTTCTTCATCACGGCATCGGCTACGCTGGTCGGGGCCTCGTTATACTTGGCGAACTCCATCGAGTAAGTGGCCCGGCCCTGTGTGGCGGAGCGCAGATCGGTGGCGTAGCCGAACATCTCTGCCAGCGGCACCTCGGCCCGTACCAGCTTGCCGGCCGGGGAATCTTCCATGCCCTGGACCAGGCCGCGACGGCGATTGAGATCGCCCATCACATCGCCCATGTAGTCTTCGGGCGTCACCACCTCGACCTTCATGATCGGCTCGAGCAGCACCGGGCTGGCTTTCTGGCAACCTTCTTTGATCGCCATGGAGCCGGCGATCTTGAACGCCATCTCGCTGGAGTCCACATCGTGGTAGGAACCGTCGTACAGGGTGACCTGGACGTCCACCACCGGGAAACCGGCGATGACGCCATTCTCGAGCTGCTCCTGGATGCCCTTGTCCACCGCGTTGATGTACTCCTTGGGGACGGCGCCGCCGACGATGGCATTCTCGAATTCATAGCCAAGACCGGCCTCCCGCGGCTCGATCCGAAGCCATACGTGGCCGTACTGGCCGCGGCCGCCGGACTGGCGAACGAATTTGCCTTCCTGCTCGACGGAGGCCCGGATGGTCTCCCGATAGGCCACCTGGGGCTTGCCGACGTTGGCTTCGACCTTGAACTCGCGACGCATGCGGTCGACGATGATCTCCAGGTGCAGCTCGCCCATGCCGGAGATGATGGTCTGGCCGGACTCTTCGTCGGTATGGACCCGGAAAGACGGGTCTTCCTGAGCCAGCTTAGACAGAGCGATGCCCATCTTCTCCTGGTCAGCCTTCGTCTTGGGCTCCACCGCGACCGCGATCACGGGCTCGGGGAACTCCATACGCTCGAGGGTGATGACATTCTTCATGTCGCACAGGGTGTCGCCGGTCGTCACGTCCTTGAGGCCCACCGCCGCGGCGATGTCGCCGGCCCGCACTTCCTTGATCTCGGCACGCTCGTTGGCGTGCATCTGCAGGATGCGGCCGATGCGTTCGCGTTTGCCCTTGACCGGGTTGAAGACCGTGTCGCCGGAATGGATGACGCCGGAGTAGACGCGGAAGAAGGTCAGGCTGCCGACAAAAGGATCGGTTGCGATCTTGAAGGCCAGCGCGGCGAACGGCTGCCCATCGTCGGACTCGCGCGTGGCCTCGGACTCGTCCTCGAGCAGGCCCCGGATCGCAGGCACATCGATGGGCGAGGGCATGTACTCGATCACCGCATCCAGCATCGCCTGGACGCCCTTGTTCTTGAACGCCGACCCGCACAGCACCGGCACGATCTCGTTGGCCAGGGTGCGGGCGCGGACGCCGCGCTGGATTTCCTCGATGCTCAGCGCCTCGCCGTCGAGGAACTTCTCCAGCAATTCCTCGTCGCCCTCTGCGGCGGCCTCGATCAGCTTCTCGCGCCACTCGGCGGCGGCATCGGCCATGTCGGCGGGGATGTCCTTGAGCTCGTAACTCATGCCCTGGGTCGAGTCGTCCCAGATGATCGCCTTCATCTGCAGAAGGTCCACGACGCCGCGGAAGTTGTCCTCCGCACCGATCGGCAGCTGCAGGGGCACCGGGGTCGCCCCGAGGCGGTCCTTGATCTGGCCGACCACGCGCAGGAAGTCAGCGCCGGCGCGGTCCATCTTGTTGATAAAGGCCAGTCGCGGCACGCCATACTTGCTCGCCTGACGCCAGACAGTCTCCGACTGCGGCTCCACGCCGCCGACCGAGCAGAACACGGCGACGGCCCCGTCGAGCACCCGCAAGGAGCGCTCCACCTCGATGGTGAAGTCGACGTGTCCCGGGGTGTCGATGATGTTGATGCGGTGCTGCGGATACTGGTGATCCATGCCCTCCCAGAAGCAGGTAGTGGCGGCGGAGGTGATGGTGATGCCGCGCTCCTGTTCCTGTTCCATCCAGTCCATGACGGCGGCACCGTCGTGGACTTCACCGATCTTGTGCGACACGCCGGTGTAGAACAGGATGCGCTCCGTCGTCGTCGTCTTACCGGCGTCGATGTGAGCCATGATACCGATGTTCCGATAGCGCTCGATTGGCGTCGTGCGTGCCACGATCAGTTCCTCAGTTGATTAGTTGCGGTCGGGAGCCGGGACTACCAGCGATAGTGCGAGAACGCTTTGTTGGCCTCGGCCATACGATGCGTGTCTTCCCGCTTCTTGACGGCAGTGCCGCGGTTCTCGGAGGCCTCCATCAGCTCGTTGGCGAGCCGCTGGGCCATGGACTTCTCGCTGCGTTTGCGGGCGGCATCGATCACCCAGCGCATGGCCAGGGTCTGCCGCCGCACCTGGCGGACTTCCACCGGCACCTGATAGGTCGCGCCGCCGACCCTTCGGGACTTGACCTCGACCGCCGGCTTCACGTTCTCCAGCGCCTGCTCGAGCACGTCCACGGCCTGTTCCGACGGGATCTTGCGCCGGTCGGCGATGTTATCGATGGCGCCATAGACAATGCGTTCGGCGACCGACTTCTTGCCGCTCTCCATGATCATGTTCATGAATTTCGCCAGCATCTGGCTGCCGAAGCGCGGGTCGGGGAGGGTGGCGCGCTTCGGCGCTTGTACTCGTCTGGACATGGGACCGCCTAAATCAGGTTATTCGATATTGCGTGAGGTCAGGACTTGGGTCGCTTGGCGCCGTATTTGGAACGGCCCTGGCGGCGGTCCGACACGCCGGCACAATCGAGGGTGCCGCGGATGGTGTGATAGCGCACGCCCGGCAGATCCTTGACGCGGCCGCCGCGGATCATCACCACCGAGTGTTCCTGCAGATTGTGGCCTTCGCCGCCGATATAGCTGGACACCTCGAAACCATTGGTCAGACGCACACGGGCGACTTTCCGCAGGGCCGAATTGGGCTTCTTCGGGGTGGTCGTGTAGACCCGGGTGCATACGCCACGCCGCTGTGGGCTCGCCTGCAGCGCGGGCACATTGGTCTTGTCCCGCTTGACACGGCGGGGCTTGCGAACCAGCTGATTGATCGTCGCCATCTAAATATGCTCTGTTCCAGATTCCAGAGAAGAACCGGGCCGCCCTGGGGCGACCCGACTCTTGGATAAGGTTTTACAGGTCGACAATAATCGGGCGACCTGAACGTAGCCTCGGAATTCTAGGAAGGGTCGGCCGGTCTGTCAACCGGCCGACCCTGTCCTCAGCTTTCGGTCTCGGCGCTGTCCATCTCCGAGGGGTCCACCCCGGCGGCCTCCATGGCCTCCTGGATGGTCATATCCTCGGGACGCTGCTCGGAGCGCCGGCGCCGCTCCTGGTGGAAGGCAAATCCGGTACCGGCCGGGATCAGGCGGCCGACGATCACATTCTCCTTGAGCCCCCGGAGGTCGTCCCTGAGACCACGCACGGCGGCCTCGGTGAGCACCCGGGTGGTCTCCTGGAAAGAGGCCGCGGAGATGAAGGATTCGGTAGCCAGAGAGGCCTTGGTGATGCCCAGCAAGACAGGCTCGGGGACGGCCGGCGCCAGATCCTCGGCCTCGGCCCGCTCATTCTCTTCCAGCACCCGGGCCTTGTCGGTCTGCTCGCCCTTGAGAAAGCGGGTCTCACCGGCATCGGCGATCTCGACCTTGCGCAACATCTGGCGGATGATCACCTCGATGTGCTTGTCGTTGATCTTGACGCCCTGCAGCCGGTAGACGTCCTGGATCTCGCGCACCAGATAGTCGGCCAGGTGGGCCACGCCCTGCAGCCGCAGGATATCGTGGGGATTGGGCTCGCCGTCGGCGATCACCTCACCGCGCTGGACCTGCTCCCCCTCGAACACGTTCAGATGCCGCCATTTCGGGATCAGCTCCTCATGGGCCTCACCGCTCTCGTCGGTGATGACCAGCCGGCGCTTGCCCTTGGTCTCCTTGCCGAAGCTGACGGTGCCGGTATGTTCGGCCAGGATCGCCGCCTCCTTCGGCTTGCGGGCCTCGAACAGGTCCGCGACCCGCGGCAGACCACCCGTGATATCACGGGTCTTGGAGGTCTCCTGGGGAATCCGCGCCAGCACGTCGCCGACCCCGATCTGGGCACCGTCGGACATGCTGACGATAGCTCCCACCGGCAGCGCGTAGACCGCCGGGATCTTGGTGTTGGCGAAGAACACTTCCTTGCCCTTGGCGTCGACCAGGCGCGCCATCGGCCGCAGGTCCTTGCCTGCGGCGCCCCGCTGCTTGGGATCGACGATGACGATACTGGACAGACCGGTTGCTTCGTCGATCTGGCTCTCGACGGTGACGCCCTCGACGAAGTCCTGGAACTTGATGAAGCCCTTGACCTCGGTGACCACCGGGTGGGTGTGGGGATCCCAGGAGGCGACGACCTGTCCGCTCTCGACCGAATCATCCTCATCCACGGTGATGACGGCGCCGTAGGGGATCTTGTAGCGTTCGCGCTCGCGTCCGTATTCATCCATGATGCCGAGCTCTCCGGAACGCGACACTGCCACCAGATGGCCATCGTCATGCCGGACCGTCTTAACGTTGTGCAGGCGCACCGTGCCGTTGCCCTTGATCTCGACGCTGTTGGCAGCGACGGAACGGGACGCGGCGCCGCCGATATGGAAGGTACGCATGGTCAGCTGGGTGCCCGGCTCGCCGATCGACTGGGCCGCGATGACGCCGACCGCCTCACCGATGTTGATACGGTGGCCGCGGGCCAGGTCGCGGCCATAGCACTGGGCGCAGACGCCATAGCGGGTCTCGCAGGTGATCGGCGAACGCACCCAGATCTGGTCGACGCCGTGATCTTCCAGCCGCTGCACCCATTTCTCGTCCAGCAGCTCGCCACGCTCAGCCAGTATCTCGTCGGAGCCCGGGATTGTGACATCCTCCGCCACGACCCGGCCCAGCACCCGCTCACGCAGGGGCTCCACCACGTCGCCGCCCTCGACCAGCGGCGACATCCGCAGACCGAATTCGGTGCCACAATCGACCTCGGTAACCACCAGGTCCTGGGCCACGTCCACCAGGCGCCGCGTCAGGTAACCGGAGTTGGCGGTCTTCAGCGCCGTGTCTGCCAGGCCCTTGCGTGCTCCATGAGTGGAGATGAAGTACTGGAGGACGTTCAGCCCCTCGCGGAAATTAGCCGTGATCGGCGTCTCGATGATGGAGCCGTCCGGCTTCGCCATCAGGCCGCGCATACCGGCCAGCTGGCGGATCTGAGCGGCGGAACCACGAGCCCCGGAATCGGCCATCATGTAGATGGAATTGAACGACTTCTGCTCGACCTTGGATCCGTCAGCGCTCTTGACCGTGTCGGTGCCGAGCTTGTCCATCATGGCCTTGGCCACCTGGTCATTGGTGTGGGACCAGATATCCACGACCTTGTTGTAGCGCTCGCCGTTGGTTACCAGACCGGACGCATACTGGTCCTGGATCTCCTTAACTTCCGCCTCGGCGGTGGCGAGGATGCCTGCCTTCTGCTCCGGCACGACCATGTCATCGACGCCGATCGAGGCACCGGCCATGGTCGCGTAACGGAAACCCATGTACATCAGCTGATCGGCAAAAACCACGGTCTTCTTCAGGCCGAGCTGGCGGTAGCAGGCGTTGATCACTCCCGAGATGGCCTTCTTCGTCATGTCCAGGTTGACGTAGTCGAAGGCCAATCCGGGCGGCAGGATCTCGGATAAGAGCGCACGGCCGACGGTGGTGTCGACCAGCCGCCGGCGCCGGATGAATTCGCCGTCCTCGCTCTCCACCGTGTCCTCGATCCGCACCTTGACCCTGGCCTGCAGCGCGACCTGCTTGTTCTCGTAGGCCCGGTGGGCCTCGTGGACGTCCGCGAACATCATGCCCTCGCCGGGCGCGTTCACGCGCTCCCGGGTCATGTAATACAGACCCAGCACCACGTCCTGGGACGGCACGATGATCGGATCGCCGTTCGCGGGAGAGAGGATGTTGTTGGACGACATCATCAGCGCCCGGGCCTCGAGCTGTGCTTCCAGCGACAGGGGCACGTGGACCGCCATCTGGTCGCCGTCGAAATCGGCGTTGAAAGCGGTACAGACCAACGGGTGGAGCTGGATCGCCTTGCCCTCGATCAGCACCGGCTCGAAGGCCTGGATGCCCAGCCGGTGCAGGGTCGGGGCGCGGTTCAGCATGACCGGATGCTCGCGGATCACTTCCTCGAGGATATCCCACACCTCGGGACCCTCACGTTCCACCAGGCGCTTGGCGGCCTTGATCGTCGCCGCTTCGCCGCGAAGCTGCAGCTTGCTGAAGATGAACGGCTTGAACAGCTCCAGGGCCATCTTCTTGGGCAGACCGCACTGATGCAGTTTCAGGGTCGGACCCACCACGATCACCGAACGGCCTGAGTAATCGACGCGCTTGCCGAGGAGATTCTGGCGGAAGCGGCCCTGCTTGCCCTTGATCATATCGGCCAGCGACTTCAGCGGCCGCTTGTTGGTGCCGGTGATGGCGCGGCCACGGCGGCCGTTGTCCAGCAGCGCGTCGACCGACTCCTGAAGCATGCGCTTCTCGTTGCGGACGATGATGTCCGGCGCATTGAGTTCGAGCAGGCGCCGCAACCGGTTGTTGCGGTTGATCACGCGCCGGTAGAGGTCGTTGAGGTCGGAGGTGGCGAAACGGCCGCCATCCAGCGGCACCAGCGGACGCAGGTCCGGCGGCAGTACCGGCAGCACGGTGAGCACCATCCACTCGGGCCGGTTGCCGGAGTCGATGAAAGACTCCAGCAGTTTCAGGCGCTTGGACAGTCGCTTGATCTTGGTCTCGGAGTTCGTGGCCTGGATATCCTCGCGCACGCCGGCGACCTCGGAGCGGAGATCCATCGTGCGCAGCATCTCGTGGACCGCCTCGGCGCCCATGCGGGCGTCGAACTCGTCGCCATGCTCCTCGATGGCCTCCAGATACTGTTCATCGGACAGCAGCTGGCCGCGCTCAAGTGGCGTCAGGCCGGGCTCGACCACGACGAAAGCCTCGAAGTAGAGCACCCGCTCGATCTCGCGCAGCGTCATGTCCAGCATCAGGCCGATGCGGGAAGGCAGGGATTTGAGGAACCAGATATGGGCGACCGGGCTGGCCAGCTCGATGTGCCCCATGCGCTCGCGACGGACCTTGGTCTGGGTGACCTCCACGCCGCACTTTTCGCACACCACGCCCCGATGCTTGAGCCGCTTGTACTTGCCGCACAGGCACTCGTAGTCCTTCACCGGACCGAAGATCTTGGCGCAGAACAGGCCGTCCCGCTCGGGCTTGAACGTCCGGTAGTTGATCGTCTCCGGCTTCTTTACCTCGCCGAAGGACCAGGACCGGATCATGTCCGGAGAGGCCAGGCCGATGCGGATGGCATCGAAATCCTCGACCGGAACCTGCTGCTTGAATAGCTGTAAAAGATCTTTCATGGTCTCACCTGCCCTGGGGGCTCAATCGTTTCGTTCCACTCAATCCGCGCTGTTGCGTCACTCCGCCTCGAGCTCGATATTGATACCGAGGGAGCGGATCTCCTTGACCAGCACGTTGAAGGATTCGGGCATGCCCGCGCTCATGCCGTGAGTGCCGTCGACGATGTTCTTGTACATCCTCGTGCGGCCCTGCACGTCATCGGACTTGACCGTCAGCATCTCCTGCAGCGTGTAGGAGGCGCCATAGGCTTCCAGCGCCCACACCTCCATCTCACCGAATCGCTGTCCGCCGAACTGCGCCTTGCCGCCCAGCGGCTGCTGAGTGACGAGGCTGTACGGCCCGGTTGATCGGGCATGCATCTTGTCATCCACCAAGTGGTTGAGCTTCAGCATGTACATGTAACCGACGGTTACCGGGCGGTCGAAGGTCTCGCCGGTACGGCCATCGATCAGCACTGCCTGGCCGGTCTGCGGCAGATCCGCCAGTTCGAGCAAGGCTTTGATCTCGCTCTCGTCGGCGCCGTCGAACACCGGCGTCGCCATGGGCACGCCGGCCCGCAGATTGCCGGCCAGCTCTCTGAGCTCGTCCTCGGAAAAGGATTTCAGGTCTTCCTTCTTGCCGCCGCTACTGTTGTAGACCTCGCCGAGGAATCCTCGCAGCTTGGCCACCGACTCCTGCTGATCGAGCATGCGCCCGATCTTCAGGCCCAAGCCCTTGGCGGCCCAGCCGAGATGGGTCTCCAGCACCTGCCCGACGTTCATCCGGGACGGTACGCCGAGCGGGTTGAGGACGATGTCCACGGGGGTACCGTCTTCGGTGTAGGGCATGTCCTCCACCGGCACGATGGTCGAGATCACACCCTTGTTGCCGTGACGTCCGGCCATCTTGTCGCCGGGCTGTACCCGGCGCTTCACCGCCAGATAGACCTTGACCATCTTCAGCACGCCCGGGGCCAGATCGTCGCCGGCGGTGATCTTGGCCTTCTTCTCCTGGAAACGCTTCTCGAATTCCTCGCGCTGAGCCTCCAGGCGCTCCGCGATCCGCTCGAGCTGGCTCTGGGCGTCGTCGCTGCGCAGACGGATCTTGAACCAGTCCTCGCGCGGCAGCTCGGCCAGGTATCCCTTGGTCACCTTGTTGCCCGATTTGAGACCGGCCGGACCACCATCGGCGACCTTGCCGGTCAGCATGCGCTCGACGCGCTGGAACAGATCTTCCTCGAGGATGCGGCGCTGATCGTCCAGGTCCTTACGGAAGGCTGTCAATTCCGCCTTCTCGATCGACAGCGCCCGGCTGTCTTTCTCCACGCCGTCGCGGGTGAAGACCCGCACGTCTATCACGGTGCCATCCATGCCCGGCGGGACCCGCAACGACGTGTCCTTCACGTCCGATGCCTTCTCACCGAAGATCGCACGCAGCAGCTTCTCTTCCGGCGTCAGCTGGGTCTCGCCCTTGGGCGTGACCTTGCCGACCAGGATGTCCCCGGCACCGACCTCGGCACCAATGTAGGCGATACCCGCCTCGTCGAGGTTCGCCAGGGCTGACTCGCCGACATTGGGGATATCGGCGCTGACCTCCTCCGGCCCGAGCTTGGTATCGCGGGCGACGCAGGTCAGCTCCTCGATATGGATAGTCGTGAAGCGATCTTCCTGCACCACGCGCTCGGAGATGAGGATGGAATCTTCGAAGTTGTAACCGTTCCAGGGCATGAACGCGACCAGCAGATTCTGGCCCAGCGCCAGCTCGCCCAGATTGGTGGACGGACCGTCCGCCAGCACGTCGCCGCTGGCGATGAGGTCGCCCTGCTTCACCAGCGGACGCTGGTTGATGCAGGTGTTCTGGTTGGAACGGGTGTATTTGGTCAGGTTGTAGATGTCGACACCGGCCTCGTCGGCGGTGGTCTCGTCATCGTTGACCCGCACCACGATGCGCGAGGCATCGACCGAATCGACGACACCGCCGCGATCTGCGACCACGGTCACGCCGGAGTCGATCGCCACCGCGCGCTCCATACCGGTGCCGACCAGCGGCGCCTCGGAGCGCAGCGTCGGTACCGCCTGGCGCTGCATATTGGAACCCATCAGCGCCCGGTTGGCGTCGTCATGCTCGAGGAACGGGATCAGCGACGCGGCCACCGACACGATCTGTCGCGGCGACACGTCCATGTACTCGATCTGCTCGGGCGAGGCCAGGGTGAACTCGTTGCGATGCCGGCACGAGACCAGTTCGTGCGTAAATTCACCGCGCGAGCCCAGTTCGGCGTTGGCCTGGGCGATGACGTACTGGCTCTCCTCGATGGCGGACAGGTACTGGATGTCGTCCGTCACCTTTCCGTCCTTCACCCTCCGATATGGCGTCTCGAGGAAGCCGTAATCGTTGGTGCGGGCATAGACCGCCAGCGAATTGATCAGACCGATGTTCGGCCCTTCCGGGGTCTCGATCGGGCACACGCGGCCGTAGTGGGTCGGATGCACGTCCCGCACCTCGAAGCCGGCCCGCTCGCGGGTCAGGCCGCCCGGACCGAGCGCCGACACCCGACGCTTGTGAGTGACCTCCGACAGCGGGTTGTTCTGGTCCATGAACTGAGACAACTGGCTGGAGCCGAAGAACTCTTTCACCGCCGCCGCGACCGGCTTGGCGTTGATCATCTCCTGGGGCATCAGGCCCTCGGACTCGGCCAGGGTGAGCCGCTCTTTCACCGCCCTCTCGACCCGCACCAGGCCGATGCGGAACGCGTTCTCCGCCATCTCGCCGACGCTGCGGACGCGCCGGTTGCCCAGATGATCGATGTCGTCGACGGTTCCGTAACCGTTTCGGATCTCGATCAGCACCTTGAGCACGTCGACGACATCCGAGAGGTCCTCGCCGTACTGGCCGGAGATCGCGATCGAGTCCTCATCCTTGCGCTGGGACAGATAGCGCCCGTCGTAGAGGATCCCCGGGCCCTCGACCTCGTCGCGGCCGACCCGGCGGTTGAATTTCATACGGCCGACGGCTGACAGGTCGTAACGCTCGGCGTTGAAGAACAGGTTGTGGAACAGGTTCTCCGCCGCGTCCTTGGTCGGCGGCTCGCCCGGCCGCATCATCCGGTAGATCTCCACCAGCGCCTCGAGGCGGGTCTTCGTGGCATCGATGCGCAGGGTATTGGAGATGTAGGGGCCACGATCGAGATCATTCACCCACAGGGTGTGGATCTCCTTGATACCTGCCTCGATCAGCTTCTCGATGGACTCCGCGGTGAGCTCGTCATTGGCTTCCGCGAGGAGTTCACCGGTCTCCTTATCGACCACGTCATGGGCCAGGATCTTGCCTTCGAGATATTGCTCCGGCACGACCAGCGTCGAAGCCGAGGACTTCTCCAGATCGCGGACGTGACGCGCCGTGATACGACGGCCTTCCTCCACCAGCAGCTTGTTGCCGATCTTGATGTCGAAAAGGGCCGTCTCGCCTTTCAGGCGGCTCGGCACCAGATCCATCTTGATGCCCTTCTTGCTCAGGTGGAAGACGTTGGTGTCGAAGAACCTGGCCAGCATTTCCTCGTTGGTGTATCCGAGGGCCCGCAGGATGATGGACACCGGCAACTTGCGCCGACGGTCGATGCGCGCGAACACGCTGTCCTTGGGGTCGAACTCGAAATCGAGCCAGGAACCCCGGTAGGGGATCACCCGGGCCGAGAACAGCAGCTTGCCGGACGAATGAGTCTTGCCCTTGTCGTGATCGAAGAAGACGCCGGGCGACCGGTGCAGCTGCGACACGATGACGCGCTCGGTACCGTTTATGACGAATGTTCCGTTCTCCGTCATCAGCGGCAACTCGCCGAGATAGACCTCCTGCTCGCGGATGTCCTTGATCGGCTTGGGCGTGCCGCTGGCTTCCTTGTCATAGATCACCAGCCGCACCTTGACCCGCAGCGGTGCCGCATAAGTCAGGCCGCGGAGTTGACACTCCTTGACGTCGAATACCGGTTCGCCGAGCCGGTAGCTGACATACTCGAGCGCTGCGTTGCCCGAGTAGCTGACGATCGGGAACACGGTCTTGAAAGCCGCATGCAGGCCGATCTCGTCGCGCTGATCCTCGGCGGCGTCCGCCTGCAGGAACTTGCGATAGGAATCGAGCTGTATCGACAACAGGTAAGGCACCCCCAGGATACTGGGCCGCTTGCCAAAATCCTTACGGATACGCTTCTTCTCGGTGAAGGAATACGCCATCGGGCTCACCATTTGCTAACGCTATGTCTATCCGACCTGACGGCCGGGCCGGGTCGCGGCTCGCGCCGCTGACCGGATGAATTCGATAAGCAGAGAAAGGCCGGTGGCATCATCGCCACCAGCCATCCCTGCGATCACGGGCTGGAAGCCTGTGTACTTCAGGTCTATTTGACCTCGACGCTGGCGCCAGCTTCTTCGAGCTGCTTCTTGATCTCTTCGGCCTCGTCCTTGGACACGCCTTCCTTGACCGCGGCCGGGACGCCCTCCACCAGATCCTTGGCCTCCTTGAGACCCAGACCGGTGATCGTGCGCACCGCCTTGATGACCGCGACCTTGTTACCGCCGAAGCTGCTCATGACGACGTTGAACTCGGTCTGCTCTTCGGCCGCAGCCGCCTCACCACCAGCGGCCGGGCCCGCGGCCACGGCGACCGGAGCAGCGGCAGAAACGCCCCACTTCTCTTCCAACTCGGATACCAGTTCGGTGACCTCGAGCACGCTCATGTTGCTAAGGGCATCGACAATCTCTTCACGCGAAACAGCCATTTCAAAATCTCCTGAAAATTAAACGTATTACCCGATAAATCCGTATTCAGTACTGCAGTCAGGCAGCTATCTGATCGCGACGTGCCGCGAGCACGCGCGCCAGTGCCGCTGCCGGCTCGTTCAGGGTCCGCACCAGCTTGCCGGCAGGTGCCTGCAACACCCCGAGCAACATCGCCCGGGCCTGGTCGAGCGTCGGCAGACTGGCCAGCCTTTCCAGATCGGCCGCCGGCAGCAGCTCGCCACCGATCGAGACCAGCCGGGTGACCAGCCGCTCGTGGTCCTTGGCGAATGCCTTGAACACGCGCGCGGCCGAACCGGGGTCCTCCTGCGAGAACGCGAGGATCAGCGGTCCCGACAAGCCTTCCTGCATGCACTCGAAGTCGGTACCTTCGATCGCCCGCTTGGCCAAGGTGTTCTTGACGACGCGCAGATAGACGCCCTGTTCCCGGGCCTGCTTTCTGAGTTCCGTCATCTCGGTCACAGTCAGACCCCGGTATTCGGCAGCCAATGCCGAATGGGCCATTTCCGCGGCCTGCTTCACCTCGGCGACGAGAGCTTTCTTGTCTTCGAGTCTCAGCGCCATGGTTTCCTCCTGGCTTCAGATCAATCCACGGATGCCCATCCCTGTGGCACCCCCCTGGATGGCGACCGTCACCAGGAGCACCTGATTCGGGTAACACCATCTGCGCAGGCTCTTCTATTAAGGCCCGGGCCTCCTGGCCATGAGCCGCCTGCGGTCTTCGACGATCGCCACCTACCCCTTACCCGGCAGGCGACTTGCCCCTTTCTCCAGCGAAGCAGCTGCGGGAGCGGTGACTTCCGGGCGGGGCCATGCCCGGCTGTCGCACCACAGCTGCGTCAAAACATGTATCTAGATAGTCGACTGATCGACCGGGACTCCCGGGCCCATGGTCGATGAGACCGTCAGCTTCTTCATGAATACGCCCTTGGCGGCCGCCGGCTTGGCCTTGTTCAGGTCGGCCAGCAGTGCCCCGAGGTTTTCCTTCAGCGCATCGACCTCGAAATCGACCTTGCCGATCGGGCAGTGGATGATGCCGGCCTTGTCCGTCCGATAACGCACCTGCCCGGCCTTGGCATTCTTGACCGCCGTAGCGACATCCGCCGTCACGGTACCTACCTTGGGGTTGGGCATCAGGCCGCGCGGACCCAGGATCTGGCCCAGGGGGCCGACCACGCGCATGGCATCCGGGGTCGCGATGACGACGTCGAAATTCAGATCGCCGCCCTTGACCTGTTCGGCCAGGTCCTCGAAACCGACGATATCGGCGCCGGCCTCGGTCGCCGCCTCGGCGTTTGCGCCCTGAGCAAATACCGCCACACGAACGGTCCTGCCGGTGCCGTTGGGCAGCACGGTCGAACCGCGCACGACCTGGTCGGACTTGCGCGGGTCCACGCCCAGATTGACCGACACGTCGACGGACTCGGAGAACTTGGCGTTGGCCAGCTCCTTCAGCAGACCGATGGCCTCGTCGATGGGATACAGCCGCGTCTTGTCCACCTTTTCCTTGAACAGCTTGTTGCGCTTGCTGGCCATCACTCGACCCCCTCTACGTCCAGGCCCATGCTGCGGGCGCTGCCGGCGATAGTCCGCACCGCCGCGTCCATATCGGCCGCGGTCAGGTCAGGCATCTTCGCCGTCGCGATATCTTCCAACTGCGCCCGGGTGACCTTGCCGACCTTGCGCGTGTTGGGCTCGCCGCTGCCCTTGGGGATGCCGACTGCCTTGCGCAGCAGCACCGCCGCCGGCGGCGTCTTGGTGATAAAAGTGAAGCTGCGATCGCTGTAGACCGTGATCACCACGGGGATCGGCAGCCCGGCCTCTACGCCCTGGGTATGGGCATTGAAGGCCTTGCAGAATTCCATGATATTGACGCCGTGCTGGCCCAGCGCCGGGCCAACCGGCGGGCTGGGATTGGCCTGGCCTGCAGGAATCTGCAGTTTGATATAGCCCTGAACTTTCTTAGCCATCGTTACACCTTGCGTGTCGGGTCAAACGCCTTGCGGCTCCCCTGTTGCTATATTCCACCCACCTCGCGGCAGGCGGTTTGATCAGGCTTTCTCCACCTGACCGAAATCGAGTTCCACCGGCGTCGCGCGTCCCAGGATCTGTACCGCTACCCTGAGCTTGCTCTTGTCGTAGTTCACCTCTTCGACCACGCCGTTGAAGTCATTGAACGGGCCGTCGATGACGCGGACCACCTCGCCCGGTTCGAACAGCACCTTCGGCCGCGGCTTGTCGACGCCCTCCTGCACGCGCTGCAGGATCTTGTTGGCTTCCTTCTCCGAGATCGGCGCCGGCTTGTCGCTGGTACCGCCGATGAAACCCAACACCTTCGGCACGTCCTTGACCAGGTGCCAGGTCTCGTCGTCCATGTCCATCTGCACGAGCACGTAGCCCGGGAAGAACTTGCGTTCGCTGCGCCGTTTCTGACCCTCGCGCATCTCCACGACCTCTTCGGTCGGCACCAGGATCTCGCCGAATTTGTCCTCCAGCCCGGCTCGCTTGACGCGCTCTTCCAGGGACTTCTTCACCTGATACTCGAAGTTCGAGTAGGCATGGATGACGTACCACTGCAGCGCCATCGGATCAGCCTCCCTGACCGGTCAACAGACGGGTGGCCCATAGCAGACCCTTGTCCAGGATCCAGAAGAACAAGCCCATGATGAGGGTGAAGATGATCACGGCCACGGTCGTCTGCAAGGTCTCCGGGCGCGTCGGCCAGACCACCTTGCGCAGCTCGACGCGCGAACTCTGGATAAAGCTCCACAATTCCCGGCCACGCTCGGTGGTGGCGAACACGGCGATACCCAAGGCGATGCCGAACACCACGCCGGCCGCCCGGAGCACGATGGACGCGTCCTCGAAATAGTAGTAGCCGACGATGCCGCCGAGCAGCAGCGCCACGGCGACCACCGTCTTGATCACGTCGAGGGCGCTGGCGCCGCTTGTCTCTGTGTTCGCGTTCATCAACCTCTTGCCCAGACAGTACAGCGCCCCGCAGGGCGCCTGACTTGTTTGGCAGGCCAGGAGGGAATCGAACCCCCAACCTGCGGTTTTGGAGACCGCCGCTCTGCCAATTGAGCTACTGGCCTGGAATTACCTTTTCTGTCAAAAACGCGACCGCGCCCGGGCGGCGTCCACCGCCCGGGCGGGTGCGATAATTACTTCAGGATCTTCGACACCACGCCCGCACCT
>CBDTYJ010000030.1:0-15667 GCA_965364575.1 uncultured Gammaproteobacteria bacterium | reverse complement strand
CTGCTGGCCGAGGGTACCGGTGTCGAACTCGACCAGCGCGGGTTTATCCAGGTGGATGAGGAATGCCGGACCGGTGTCGCACAGGTCTGGGCGGTGGGCGATGTGGTGCGCGGGCCGATGCTCGCCCATAAAGGCTCCGAGGAAGGCGTGATGGTGGCCGATCTGATCGCCGGCGAGGTGGCAGAGGTGAACTACGACCTCATCCCTTCGATCATCTATACGGCGCCGGAGGTGGCCTGGGTCGGCAAGACCGAGGAACAGGTCAAAGAGTCCGGCATCCACTACAAGGTCGGCACCTTCTCCTTCGCCGCCAACGGCCGCGCCAAGGGCATGGAACAGGCCGTGGGACTGGTCAAGATCATCGCGTCGGCCGACGACGACCTGATCATCGGCGCCCACATCGTGGGGCCCATGGCCGGTGAGTTGATCGGTGAGATCGTGCTCGGGATGGAATTCTCGGCCAGCGCCGAGGATCTGCAGCGGACCATCCACGCCCATCCAACCCTGTCCGAGGCGGTGCACGAAGCAGCCCTGGCCGTGGATAAACGGGCCATCCACGCCATCAACAAATAGGATTTTCCGCCGCGGATCTCTCAGCCGCGCCGGCGGACGGCGTAGACATTGCTCAGACCCCCGATCCGGTGGAGCAGCCTGCTGAGCTGGTCCATGCCCCGGATGACGACGGTCAGATCGACGGTGGCTACATTGCGGGCGCGGTCGGTGCGGGTGTTGCTGGCGATGATATCGATATGTTCGTCGGTCAACACCGAGGAGATATCACGCAGCAGTCCCCGGCGGTCGTAGGCGTCGACCGTGATCTCGGCGGTAAACCCGCCGTCGCCCGCTTCCCCCCATTCCACCGCCATGATCCGTTCGGGATTCGTGTTCCTCAGCCGAAGCAGGTTGCTGCAGTCCTGGCGGTGGATGCTCACGCCCCGACCCAGAGTCAGATAGCCGGCGATATCCTCCGGCGGCACCGGGCGACAACAGCGGGCCAGGTGCGTCATCAGGTCACCGACCCCGGAGACGACGATGGCACCGGCCTTGCGGCCCGGGCGCGGCCGGCGACGCGTTTCCCGCAGGGCGGCAGGCTCCTCCGCCGGCGCCGGCTGGATCCGGTCCACCGCATGGGCGACGGCTCCGAGGGTGACGTCGCCGGCGCCGATCGCCAGATAGAGCGCCTCGGCGTCGGACTGGTGCAGTTCGTCGGCGAGCCGCTGCAGATCCGGCGCCACGGCCAGCCGCTGGAGCTCCTTTTCCAGCAAGGCGCGGCCCTGCTTGCGATTCAGTTCCTGATCCTGGCGACGGAACCATCCGCGGACCTTGTTGCGGCTGCGGGCTGAAGCCAGATAGCCCCGCTGCGGTATCAGCCAGTCGCGGCTGGGTCGGGCGGCCTGGGCGGTGATGATCTCCACCTTGTCGCCGTTCTGAATCTTGTGCGTCAGCTGAACCATGCGCCCGTTGACCTTGGCGCCTCGGCAATGGTGGCCCACGTCGGTGTGCACGTAATAGGCAAAATCCAGCGGAGTCGCGCCCGCGGGGAGATCCACCACGTCACCGTCGGGAGTGATGGCGTAGACACGGTCCTCGAAGACCTCCTCGCCGATACGCTCGATAAAGTCCCGCTCGGGATCTTCGTCGCCGGGTTCCAGCAGTTGCCGGAGCCATTTGATCTTGCGTTCGAATGCCGCGCTGGCGCCGCCACCTTCCTTGTAACGCCAGTGGGCGGCGACCCCCAGCTCGGCATGGGCATCCATCTCCCGGGTCCGGATCTGTACCTCCAGCGGCTCGTCGCCGGGGCCGATGACCGCGGTGTGCAGGGACTGGTAGTCGTTGCCCTTGGGATTGGCGATGTAGTCGTCGAATTCACCGGGCAGATAGGGCCAGAGGCTGTGGACGATGCCCAGTACGGCATAACAATCGGCGATGTCGTTCACCAGCACCCGCACCGCGCTGACGTCGAAGATGGACTCCAGCCCGACGGCCTTGCGCTGCATCTTCCGCCAGATGCTGTAGATGTGTTTCGGCCGGCCCTTGATCGACGCCTCGATTCCCGCCTGCTTCATTTCTGCCTCGAGCAGCTTGATCACCTCGGCGATCCGGCGCTCGCGCTCGGAGCGGCGCTCGCTGAGGGCCTTGGCGATGCCGTGGTAGGTATCCTGCTCGAGATAGCGGAACGCCAGATCCTCCAGCTCCCATTTCAGGTGCCAGATGCCCAGGCGATTGGCCAGTGGGGCGAAGATGATGCGGGTCTCGGTCGCCACCCGCTGGCGCCGGGCTTCACTGGCCTGCTTGGCCTCTCGCATGCGCCGTAGCTGTTCGGCCAGCCTCACGGTGACCAGGCGCACGTCGGCCACGATCGCCAGCAGCATCCGGCGCAGAGTCTCGGCCTGGGCGGCGGGCAGGGGCTTGCCCGGCGCCCAGCGCGGTGGCAAACCGAAGGAGCCGAGCTTGGCCAGTTCCCGGACCAGCCGCCGGGTCTCCGCGCCGCAGCGTTTGCTGATGACATCGGCGGGCAGCACGCCGGCCGCGGCCAGGGGGAATAGCAGGGCGGCGGCGCGGATCTCCGGATCCGGCTTGAGTTCGTCCAGGATCTCGACCAGGCTGGCACTCTCGGCCACCGCGCGGGCGGCCGCTTCCGAAGCGGACCCGTCCCGGATTTCGTCGCGCAAGCGCGCCGCATCCGCCATCAGGGCATCTGCGGCGGCCTGCTCCTCGTGCAGTCTCTCGGCGATGTTTCAGGCTCCTGTGCGATGGCCGGCAATGCCGTTATCATACGCGCTTCGAAAGCGTCAGCCGGCGCGAAGCGTACTGGAAAATCGATGAAATTATCGCTCAAAGCCCGATCTGCTTTTTGTCTGGCCGCTTTGGCGGCCGCCGGTTCCCTGGCCGCCGCCGAGGTGGACCTGAACGTCAATAACAACGCGGCTCGTCTTACCGTCGAGATACCCGTGCCGAGCAATAACCTGGCATTCGACGGTTCCTGGCTGCACAGCAACAACGGCGATGCCGTCAGCGTGGCCGGCCATGTCACCGGCGATGCGCTGGCCGGCGGCGCCGTCAGGGGCGGGGTCGGCCTTCGGTTCAGCTACGTCAATTATGACGACATCACCGACGAGGACGGGGTCAACCTGGGTATCGGCGGTTTCCTGCGCTACACCGTCCCCCAGTATGACCGTTTCAGCCTCGGCACCAGCCTCTATTACGCACCGAACGTGCTGGCCTTCGGCGATACCGACAATTTTCTGGATTTCACCGTCTGGGGCGGATATTCGATCATCCCCAATGCGGACGTCTACGCGGGATGGCGACGAGTGCGGGTCGAACTGGATGAGGCCGATTCCCGGAATATCGACGGTGGCTGGCTGATCGGCGTCAGGGCCCGCTTCTGAGCCCCTTGCGTGGACGCCCGGCCGCGGGGCCGGGTAAGCTTGCGGGCTAACAAGCGGAACCGTCAGCCCGGCGGCTGCGATCGCGTATTCCCCTCAATTATCTGCTCGACGACGATTATCCATGGCTGGACACAGTAAGTGGGCGAACATCAAGCACCGCAAGGGCGCCCAGGATGCAAAACGAGGCAAGATTTTCACCCGGCTGATCCGCGAGATCACCACGGCCGCGCGGCTCGGTGATCCGGACCCGGCCATGAATCCCCGGCTGCGGCTGGCCATCGACAAGGCCAAGGCCGAAAGCATGCCCAAGGACAACATCGAGCGGGCCATCAAGCGTGGAGCCGGGGAACTGGGAGGCGCCGATTTCGAGGAAGTCCGCTACGAAGGCTATGGGCCGGGCGGTGCCGCGGTGATGGTGGAATGCATGACCGACAACCGCAACCGGACCGTGGCTGACGTCCGCCACGCCTTCACCAAGTTCGGCGGCAACCTGGGCTCCGATGGCTCGGTGGCGTTCCTGTTCCGGCACTGCGGCGTGCTGAGCTACGGCCCGGGGACCGACGAGAACGCCGTCCTCGAGGCGGCCCTGGAGGCCGGAGCCGAAGACGTGGTGGTCAACGACGACAGTTCCATGGACGTGATCACGACACCCGACGATTTCGAGGGCGTGAGAGACAAGATGCTCGCCGCAGGACTGGAGCCCGAATCCGCGGAAGTCACCATGTGGCCCACGACCAGCGCCGATCTGGAGGATGCCCAGGCGGTGTCCATGATGAAGATGCTCGTTATGCTGGAGGACCTGGACGACGTGCAGAACGTCTACACCAACGCCGACATGGATCCCGATCTGCTGGAGCAAGCCGGCTGACCCGGATGGCGACACGGCTGACCATCCTCGGCATCGATCCCGGCTCCCAGGCGACCGGCTTCGGCGTCGTGCAGATGGAGGGGCAACAGCTACGCTACGTCGCCAGCGGCTGCGTCCGGACCCGGGGCGAGACGTTCAACGATCGGCTCAAGGAGATCTTCCAGCAGATGGGCTCGGTGTTCGCCAAATATGCGCCCGACGAGGTGGCGGTGGAGCGCGTGTTCATGCATCGCAATGCCGACAGCGCGCTCAAGCTGGGGCACGCCCGGGCCGCGGCCCTTTGCGCCAGTTTCGGCCACGAGCTGCCGATCCACGAATATGCCGCCCGGGAGATCAAGCAGACCCTGACCGGCACCGGTGGGGCCGACAAGAACCAGGTCCAGACCATGGTCAAGAGGCTGCTGGGGATCGAGGGCCGTCTGCAGAGCGATGCCGGCGACGCCCTGGCCGTCGCCATCTGCCACGGCCACATGCGTACGGTCCGCAGCCTGACCGGTGCCGCCGCCGCGGCGGGTCGCCGGCGATGATCGGTTTTTTGCGCGGGCGGCTGGCGGCGAAGCACCCGCCGCAGCTGGTGATCGACGTCAACGGCGTCGGCTATGAAGTCGAGGCGCCCATGTCGACTTTCTATGATCTGCCGGCCATCGGCGAGCCCCTGACCCTGCTCACCCACCTGGTGGTCCGCGAAGACGCCCAGATCCTGTTCGGATTCGCCACCGAGGACGAGCGCCGGCTGTTCCGCAGCCTGCTGCGGATCTCCGGCATCGGGGCCAAGATGGCGCTCGGCATCCTCTCCGGCATCAGCGTCTCCGGCTTTGTGCGCTGCGTGCAGACCGAAGACACCGCCAGCCTCGTCAAGGTGCCCGGCATCGGGAAGAAGACCGCGGAGCGGCTGATCGTGGAGATGCGCGACCGGCTGGACGGTGAATCCCCGGCCGGCAGACCGGGGCCGCTGGTCCCGGCCGGACCGGCGGCGGCCGCGGACGAAGCCTTCGGCGCACTGGTGGCCCTGGGTTACAAGCCCGCAGAAGCCACGCGATTGCTCAAGAACATCGAGACCGAGGGGCTGGCCACCGAGGAAATTATCCGCCGGGCGCTTCAGGGCGCGGTAAAGTAAGCCACGATGATCGAGCAGGACCGACTCATTTCCGCCACCACTCAGGGTGACGAGGAGGCCATCGAGCGGGCCATCCGGCCGCGGCTGCTGGAGGAATACGTCGGCCAGCCTGCGGTCAAGAAACAGATGGGCGTGTTCATCCAGGCGGCCCGCCAGCGCGCCGAGGCGCTGGACCACTGTCTGATCTTCGGCCCGCCCGGTCTGGGCAAGACCACCCTGGCCCATATCATCGCCAACGAACTGGGGGTGAATCTGCGCCATAGCGCCGGCCCGGTCCTCGAACGGCCGGGGGACCTGGCCGCGATCCTGACCAACCTCGAGCCCCACGACGTGCTGTTCGTGGACGAGATCCATCGCCTTAGCCCGGTGGTGGAGGAGGTGCTGTATCCGGCGATGGAGGATTTCCAGCTGGACATCATGATCGGCGAAGGCCCGGCGGCCCGCTCGATCAAGCTCGAACTGCCGCCCTTCACCCTGGTGGGGGCCACCACCAGGGCGGGTCTGCTGACTTCGCCCCTGCGCGACCGGTTCGGCATCGTCCAACGGCTCGAGTTCTACAGCGAGGAGGAACTGGGCCGCATCGTCCGCCGCTCGGCGGATATTCTCGGTCTGCCCATCGACCCGCCCGGTGCGGCGCTCATCGCAGGCCGCGCCCGGGGCACGCCGCGGATCGCCAATCGTCTGCTCCGGCGCGTTCGGGACTACGCCGAGGTCGAGGCCGACGGCCGGGTCAGCGAGACGGTCGCCATGGCGGCCATGGACATGCTGGACGTGGATCCCCACGGTTTCGACGTCATGGACCGCAAGCTGCTCCTGACCATCATCGAAAAATTCGACGGCGGGCCGGTCGGGGTGGAGAGCCTGGCCGCCGCCATCGGCGAGGAGCGGGGCACGATCGAGGACGTGCTCGAACCCTATCTGATCCAGCAGGGCTTCCTGATGCGCACCGCCCGTGGCCGGGTCGCCACCCGGCACGCCTATCTGCATTTCGGGCTGCCGGCGCCCAGCGCGGACAAGACTTCCGAAAGCATGTCACTTTTCCGCGATAACTAGCGGCAAAAGCTGAAGTTTTGACCCTGACCACCGTCTCCCTCACAATACCGTCCTGCAACCCAGAACCCCCGGAAGACAGCCCATGTTCACCTGGCCCGTCAGGGTCTACTACGAGGACACGGATCTCGGCGGCGTGGTCTATTACGCCAACTATCTCCGCTTCCTCGAGCGCGCCCGCACCGAATGGCTGCGCAGCCTCGGCTGCGACCAGACCCGACTGCTGGAAGAAGACGGCCTGTTGTTCGTGATCACCGGTGTCGAGATCCGCTATCGGCAGCCGGCCCGGTTCGATGACCTTCTGTGCGTGACCGCGGAACTGGAACGACACCGGCGCGCCTCGATGCGGTTCCGCCAGGCCATCTATCGGGATGAGAGCCAGAATGAGCGGCTGGTGCAGGCGAGCGTGGACGCGGCCTGCGTCGCCGCCGAAACCATGCGGCCGCGCCCGATCCCTACCCAATTACTCGCAGCCATGGAGCGCGATCGATGACCCACGACATGTCATTTCTGAGTCTGGTGATGGAGGCAAGCCTGATCGTGCAGCTGGTCATGCTGGCCCTGCTGCTTGCGTCCATCGCCTCCTGGGCCGTGATCCTGCGCAAGCGCGGCACCCTGCGCGATGCCATCCGCCGGGCCGACCGTTTCGAGAGCGAATTCTGGTCCGGCGGCGATCTCTCCGCCATGTATCGGCGCATCAGCGGGCGCGACCAGCCCAATACCGGGATGGAAGGCATCTTCGAGGCCGGCTTCCGGGAATTCGGCCGGCTCCGTGATCAGGAGGACATCACGGCCGGCGGCATTCTGGAAGGTTGCCGGCGGGCCATGGGCGTCTCCCAGATGCGGGAAGCGGACCGCCTGGAGCAGAATCTGGCCTTCCTGGCCACGGTCGGCTCCACCAGCCCCTATGTGGGCCTGTTCGGGACCGTCTGGGGCATCATGAACGCCTTCCGCGGCCTCGGCAACGTCCAGCAGGCGACCCTGGCCATGGTGGCCCCGGGCATCGCCGAGGCCCTGGTAGCCACCGCCATGGGGCTGTTCGCGGCCATCCCGGCGGTCATCGCCTATAACCGCTACGCCGACCAGGTCGGTCGGCTGGAGAGCCGCTACGATACCTTCATGGAGGAATTCTCCAGCATCCTCCAGCGCTATGCCCGCGGCAGCCGAAAGGAAGGACCGGCTCATGGCGCGCGTTGACCACAAGCGCCGCCTGATGGGCGAGATCAACGTGGTGCCGTACATCGACGTCATGTTGGTGCTGTTGATCATCTTCATGGTCACCGCGCCCCTGCTGACCCAGGGGATCGAGGTAGAGCTGCCCAAGGCCGGCGCCGAACCCCTGGAACCCACCGAATCCGAGCCGCTGGTGCTCAGTATCGACCGGGAAGGGATGTTGTATCTCAACATCGGCGAGGACACGGAATCGGCCCTGGACCCGCGCACCGTGGTCAAGCGGACCGCTGCAGTATTGCGCAGGGCGCCGGAGACCCCGGTGCTGGTGAAGGCCGACACCCTGGTGCCTTATGGAGAGGTGGTCACTGCCATGGTCCTGCTGCAGCAGGCCGGTGCTGCGCAGGTGGGATTTCTGACCGATCCGCTGGATGTGGGCCCGCTGGACCTGGGCGAGCCGGAGACCGAGTAGTCCTGCGCCCCTGATGCAACCACACCTGCCTCCATTCCTGCGTGAACATCTGCAGCCGATGGGCTGGGCCACCGGTATGCACGTGGCGCTGCTTGTGCTGCTTTCGGTGAGCTTCTCCCTGAGCCGGCCGCCGATCATCCCGCCCCAGATCACCATCAAGGCGACGGTCGTGGACGAGGGCGCCATCCGCGCCGAACAGGAGCGGGAACGGGAGGCGGAGAGGGCGATCCAAAGACGGCGCGAAGAAGAGGCGGCCCAGGCGCGCAGGGAAGCGGAGCGGGAGCAGCAGCGGCTCGAACAGCTGCGCATCCAACAGGAACAGGCGGCGGAAGCCGCACGCCAGCAGCGGGTGGCCGAGGAGCGCGAACGCCAGCAGGCGATCGAACTCGAACGCCAGCGCAAGGAGGCCGCCGCCGAGGCCCGACGCAAAGCCGAAGAGGCGAAACAGCGCGAAGCTCAGCGCCTGGCAGAGGAGAAGCGGCAGGCCGAGGAGAGACGCAGGGCTGAGGAGCGCCGCAAACAGGAGGAAGCGGCGCGGCGCCAGGCGGCGCTGGAGTCCGATCTGGCGCGTGAACTGGAGGCCGAGGAGGCGCGTCTTGCGGCGGCGCGTTCCGGCGAACTGGCCCAGTACATCGCCCTGATCCAGCAGCGGGTGACCCGTAACTGGATCCGGCCACCGGAAGCCCGTCCAGGACTCAGCTGCGAACTCTACGTCACACAGATCCCGGGCGGCGAGGTCGTCGGGGTCCGCTTCGGGCGCTGCAACGGCGATGATGTGGTCCGCCGCTCCATCGAAGCGGCCGTATTCAAGGCCTCGCCGCTGCCAAAACCATCGAATCCCGCCCTGTTCGAAAGGAACCTGGTGTTCGAATTCAAGCCTGAGTGAGAATGAGCGAATACTTACCCGGTGATCGCGGAGTGATCACAGAGATTAGAGGAGGGGATGTCACCCCATGAGCCCAAGACGATTGTGGATCCTGCTGCTGCCCGCGCTCACCCTGTTGATGCCCGGAATTTCCACGGCTCAGCTGCGGATCGAGATCAACCGCGGCGTCAGCGAAGCCGTGCCGGTAGCCGTGGTGCCGTTCGACTATCAAGGCCAGGGCGCGGCGCCCATCGACGCCGCCGAAGTCATCGCCGGCGACCTGGAGCGCAGTGGCCGCTTCGCGCCGCTGGCCGAGGACGACATGATCAGCCGGCCCAGTTCCGCGCGTGAAGTGAATTTCACCGACTGGCGCTTGCTGAAGACGGATTTCCTGGTGATCGGATCGCTGCTGGAGCAGGGCCCTGATCAATACCTGATCCGCTTCCAGGTGTTCGACGTGTTCCGCGGTGTCCAGCTGCTGGGCTTCCAGATTCCTGCCAATGCCGGCTCGCTGCGGGCCGCTTCTCATCGAGCCAGCGACATGATCTTCGAGAAGCTGACCGGCACTCCGGGGGCCTTCTCGACCCGTATCGCCTATATCAGCGTCACCGGTCAGGGCGAGAACAGCCTGTACCGGTTGTTCGTGGCGGACGCGGACGGAGCCAATCCGCGCATGATCGCCGAATCCAGCCAACCCCTCATGTCGCCGGGATGGTCGCCGGACGGACGCCGGCTGGCCTATGTCTCGTTCGAGGGCAATCGCTCCGCGATCTATGTCCAGGAGTTGTCGACCGGCCAGCGCACGGAGGTATCGGCCAGACCCGGTATCAATGGCGCCCCGGCATTCTCGCCCGACGGGCGCTGGCTGGCGCTGACCCTGTCCGGCCAGGACGGCAATCTGGATATCCATGTGCTCAACCCCGCCACCGGGCAGCTCAGGCGGCTGACAAAGAATCCCGCGATCGATACCGAGGCCGCGTGGTCGGTGGACGGGAGATCCATCTACTTCACCTCTGATCGCAGTGGTGGCCCGCAGGTCTACATGGTCCCGGCCGATGGCAGCAGCGGACCCCGGCGCATCACCTTCGAGGGGCGGTATAATGCCCGGCCAAGAGTCACCCCGGACGGCGACAGTCTGGCGGTGGTCCACAACGACCAGGGGAACTATCGGATCGCGCTGGTGGATCTGGAGACCAAGACCACCCGGGTCCTGACGGACGGTCGCCAGGACGAGTCGCCGAGCCTGGCGCCGAACGGGTCCATGATCATCTACGCGACCCGGCGGGCAGGACGCGGCGAGCTGGCGGCGGTCTCGACCGATGGCCGCATCAGCCAGACCCTGGCGGCGGCGGCCGGAGACGTCCGCGAGCCGGTCTGGTCGCCCTATCCGAAGTATTGAGAGGGCCAAATACCGAGGGGGCTGTTAGGATTCCGGCCCGAACCCACACCCACATCAACCTGTCACTGGACAAACCACATGCAAACCAAACATCTCATCATTCTGCTGACCACCTGTCTGCTGGCCGTCGGCTGCGCCAAGAAGCCCAAACCGGATGAGACCACCGGCGACGCGGTCGGTACCGGAGACGGCGAGATCAGCCGCCAGGCCGGTATCGACACCGGCGGTGTCGCCGGCGGTACCGAGTATCTGGAGCCCGGCATGCTGCCCGGCGACAGCGTACTGATCGAAAAGACCGTGATCTATTTTGACTTCGATACGGCGCGGATCCGCCCGGAGTTCTCCGATGCCCTGTCCGCCCACGCCCGGCGCCTGGTGGGTAACCAGGGGCTGAACGTGCGGCTGGAAGGCCATGCTGACGAGCGCGGCTCGCGGGAGTACAACATCGGCCTGGGCGAGCGCAGGGCCCAGGCGGTCCGCCAGGTCCTGATGCTGCAGGGCGTGTCGTCGGCGCAGGTGACCACGGTCAGCTACGGCGAAGAAAGGCCGGCCGTCCAGGGATCCGATGAGGCGGCCTGGGAACAGAACCGCCGGGTCGAGATCGTCTACTCGGAGTGAGGCCCATGAACCTTCGTATCGCCACTACGTTCACCTTGTCGGCGTGCCTGCTGGCGGGCTGTGCCACCACGCCGCCCTCGGAAGACCCGGTGCTGATCAAGCTGACCGAGATCGAGGACCGGCTTGACCGGGTCGAGCGGGTGACCGCCAACGACAGCCTGGTACAGATGGCGAGCCAGATGGACGAGATGCAGCGCGAATTGCGAGAGCTGCGTGGCGAGGTCGAGACGCTCAGGTTCGAAGATCAGGCGGCCGCCGACCGGCAGCGGGATCAGTACCTGGATCTGGATCGCCGGTTGCAGGGGATCGAAGGTGGCGGCGTGAGCACGTCTGCTGCATCCAGCGCCGGCGCGGGGGCCGCGGTGGGCGCCACGGCCGGTGCCGCGGCGGCGGGCGCCGCCGGTCCCGCGGGATCCGAACGTGCCCGGTATGAGGCGGCCTTCGAGCTGCTCAAGGAAGGACGTTACGAGGAGGCCCGGGGCGCGTTCAAACGTTATCTGGCCGATTATCCGGACAGCGACCTGGCCGGGCACAGCCAATATTGGCTGGCGGAGACCTTCTACGTCAGCCAGGACTACACCGCGGCTCTGCCCGAGTTTCGCAAGGTGGTCTCCGGCTATGGCAACTCCCGCAAGCTGCCCGATGCTCTGCTGAAGATCGGCTACTGTCAGGTGGAGCTGGGCCAGATGGACGCGGCCCGGAGGACCCTGTCCGACGTGGTCAGCAAGTATCCGGAGACCACGGCAGCCCGGCTCGCGAGCCAGCGGCTGGAACAGATCGGGGCCGGCTAGCCGGCTGGCCGGTCTGCGGTGGCGGGCCGGATCCCGGGCACACCATCATGGCTGAGGCTCTACAGCGCGAACTGCCCGTTTCCGAGCGCCTGAAGATCACGGAGATCTTTCTCTCGATCCAGGGTGAAGCGACTACCGCGGGCTGGCCGACGGTGTTTGTGCGTCTGACCGGTTGCCCGCTGCGTTGCGTCTATTGCGATACGGCCTACGCCTTTCACGGCGGCGAGTGGATGAGCTTCGAGCAGATCCTGACCGCGGTCGACAGTCACGGCGTCCGCCACGTCTGCGTCACCGGCGGCGAGCCCCTGGCCCAGAAGAACTGCGCTGCGATGCTGGCACGATTGTGTGATGCCGGTTACCAGGTCTCGCTCGAGACCAGCGGCGCGCTGGATATCACCGGGCTCGATCCGCGGGTGCAGCGGGTGCTGGATATCAAGACACCGGGCTCCGGAGAGCTCGGACGTAATCGCTGGGAGAACCTCGCAGATCTTCAGACGACCGATGTGGTGAAGTTCGTGATCTGCGACCGGGCCGATTACGAGTGGGCCGCCGGGCTTATCCGGCGGGAAAAACTCGATCAGCGAAGCAGCGTCTTCCTGTCGCCCAGTTGGGACCAGCAGGACGCGGTACAACTGGCTGACTGGATAGTGGCCGATCGCCTGCCGGCCCGGCTACAGCTCCAGCTGCACAAGGTCCTGTGGGGCGGGGAGCCCGGCCGATGACGCGCGCCGAATCGGACAAGCGGGCGGTGGTGCTGGTCTCCGGCGGGCTCGACTCGGCCACCGTCCTGGCGATGGCGGTAGACCAGGGGTACCAGGCCTACGCCTTGAGTTTCGATTACGGCCAACGTCATCGGACCGAGCTGAAAGCGGCGGCCCGGGTGGCCTCCGCCCTGGGGGCCGTCGAGCACCGGACGATGGGTATCGATTTTGCCGGTATCGGCGGGTCGGCTTTGACCGATCCGGACATTGAGGTCCCCGTGCAGGCCAGCGATGGAATCCCCGTCACCTACGTCCCGGCGAGGAATACGGTGTTCCTGTCGCTGGCATTGGGCTGGGCAGAAGTGCTGGACGCCGAGGCCATCTTCATCGGCGTCAACGCCGTGGACTATTCCGGTTATCCCGACTGCCGGCCGGAGTACATCGAAGCCTTCCGGCGGATGGCGAGACTGGCCACCAAAGCCGGCGTGGAGGGCGCTAAGCTCTCGATCGAGACGCCGCTGATCCGCTTGAGCAAGGCCGAGATCATCCGCAGCGGGACCGGGCTGGGGGTGGATTTCTCGATGACGGTGTCGTGCTACCAGGCCGACGAGGAAGGCCGTGCTTGCGGCCGCTGCGATTCCTGCCGTCTGCGCCGTGCCGGATTCGAGGCGGCCGGCATCGCCGACCCGACCCGTTACCAGCGCGGCGCCGCGCCCGATTGACCGATCAGGGCGGCCCGAAGGCAGTCAGCCGGACGCCGTCCCGTGATGCCGTGAGCAGGGTGCCCGGATGGACCCGGTTCCATTGCAGCACCGGCGCCAAAGGCTCGGATACCACCACCACGCTGCCCTCGGGGATGGCCGAGAAGGCCGGATCCACGTCCTGCAGCACCCCCAGTTCGGTGGCGTAATACAGGCTGCGGGGCTCTCCCTCGCTGGCATAGCGGGCGGCATAAAGACTGTCGCCATTGGCCACGGCGACGCTGAAATGGAAGCCGCCGTCGATCCGCTTCTGGGTCAGCAATTCCTCGACCTTGCCGACGGTGCGGGCCAACGCGTCGCCCGGATCATTCTCCAGACCCAGACTCAGGGCCAGGTAGAAGAGCACCTCCGAATCGGTCGACCCCTGGATATCGTTGAACAACTCCTCGCTGATACTGAGCATCAGGTCACGACGCAGGCGATGGAATTCCGGGATCAGGCCATTGTGCTGGAACAGCCATTTGCCGTGCCGGAACGGATGGCAGTTGCTGCGCTGGATCGCCGTGCCCGTCGCGGCGCGCACATGGGCCAGGAACATGTGGGAACGGATGTGGGAGGCGAGGGAACGGAAATTCTCGTCGTTCCAGGCCGGGCGCACGTCATGATAGATGCCCGGAGTGCCAAGATGGCTGGAATACCATCCGACACCGAATCCGTCGCCGTTGGTGGGCTCCTCACTTTCGGTGGCGTTCCGGCTCTGAACCAGCAGCGAATTCTGGGCATCCACCAGCGGCAGGCTCATGGGAATGGCCGGGCCGACATAGGCGATCCATCGACACATGCGGGGACCCTCACGCGAGTACGGACTGAACGGAAAATAGCAGAACAGGGAGCGGGCTGACGAGGGCTTCCGGACGGGTTCCGGCACCGGGTCAGTTGGGCTAGAATACGCGATTCGTCGGGGGGCCGTTAGCTCAGTTGGTAGAGCATCGGACTTTTAATCCGCTGGTCGTAGGTTCGATTCCTACACGGCCCACCAAATCCTTATTGTCAATCGCCGCCGTGCCCTGCTCCTGGCGGCGCGTCAACCTGGCAGGACGCGAGCGCCCCGGAAGAGTCGGGCCCGATTCCCGTTAAAAAACCCCGCAATAAGCGGGGCTCATCATCACTGCTTCCTTCAGTTTTCAATCAGGCAATCTCGCGCCATCTCAGACCTGGATCCGCCAGCCGCGGCTCAAGTAGAGCAAAACCGGTTGGCTCGTGGGTCTGGAACTTGCTGCGTTCATGGCTGCCGTCCGGGATCAGAACGGTAACGGCTGGCAGCAAATATGCGCCAGCCGTTACCCTTGGAGTTTGACCCAAGCTACGTCATCAAACAGCGGGAGCCTGAGTCTTCCCTGGACCTAGACTACGCGAGACGCCGACGGCGACGCGCGGCCAGCATCAGCAGTCCACTGCCGAGCAGCAGCAGGGTGCCCGGTTCTGGCACCTCATCAGGGGGTTCAATGTCGGGTCGATCTTCGTAATCGACCGACAGATCCTCGATGAGGAAATCACCAAACTCCGATGTCAAATCCACGAAGTACAACTCGGCGCCAGTCACACCGTCATAGACATACACGCGGCTATTGAAGATATCGGAGACCCAGAAGTTCTCGCCATCGTACGCGATACCGGTACTGCGATACTGCGTCGTGATGAAGTCGGCTACGAGCACATTCCCGTCGAGATCGTAGATGTCATATCCGAAGCAGGCGTCGCAGCGATTACCGATGAGCTTGCCGTCGAACCACTCCAGCCCGTCCATAAAATTCTGGGCCAGACTCAGCTCGATCGTCTTGATATTAAGGCCGGTCGTGGGATCGATCTGGAAGGCCCGGTTGGTACCGCTGTAATCGGTGGTCCAGAAGGACGAGCCGTCCCAGGCAATCGTCGACATGCTGGCGTTCTCAGTCAGAATGGAATCAAAGGTCACGCCTGTGTTGCGGTCCATCATGTAAATGTTCGGGTCGTTGGTGACTGTGTAGTAGATCACGTCCCCGACGACCACCATGCCGCGACCGTTTCCGTCCACGCCCACATAGCGTCTGGTTTCGACCCCGGTGTCGCTGTCAATGAGATGCATCTGGTCGAGGCCAAAGCCCGCCGAATTGCCATAGAGCGGGATGGCACTGGCGACAGTGGAGTAGAAGCTCCAGGCAAGTGCCAGCGCAATTGTGCCAAGGATCCTGCCAAACATTTTTCTTACCTCCTTTGCCTTTCAACCTCCTATGCGCTTGACCATTTCTTGGTCGTCTTTCTCGAGGTTGCCTATTTGTTCCCACTAATGAGATCCACTCGGATTGAGGTCCTTTGTCCCCCATCAGCGACTGGGATGTCGCAAATCCGGGTCGCGCTCTCGTTCTCTACGCCCCCCCTGCGATCCACGCCTCCTGATTATTTTTTATGCATATTGTGTGCCAAATATACAAACTGCATTTTATTCAGCCGGTTGAAGATTTAGTTCGAGTACGGAACATTAGG
>CBDTYJ010000029.1:0-15702 GCA_965364575.1 uncultured Gammaproteobacteria bacterium | reverse complement strand
TCCGTAACGCGCGCATCGCCGCGCGACGCTCGTTCTGCAGCAGGTCGGCGCTGCCTGTCTCGCGCTCCATCTCCCGCAACGCCGCCATCGCGTGTTCCAGCCGGCGCCGGTAGAGCCGCTGCATCTCCCGAAGCCGCTGCTGACGCTCCCGATAGGCCTCGTGGAATGCAGGGGCGCTTGCAAAAACGTCTTCTGCGCGCTGATAAAGAGCGAGGTCGACCGTGCTGCTTGCGATATGCTGCTCCAGTTCCTGAAGCTCTCCCTCGCGCTCCTGCCAGCCTGCCGTGACAGAGCAGGCCGGCTGCCCCGCCAGGCCGAGCCGATCGAGCAGCGGGGCCAGGTTCGGCGCATCCCGCTGGGGTCCAAGCATGGCGCGAACAGTCATGGCGGCCTAATCTCGTTAAAGCACGGCGGCTTGTCAACGCGCTCCCGGAGCGCCGGGCGGGGCCTGGAACGGATCCAAACAGAGGAGGTATGGGGTGACTAACTTTCTCATTATCGGCGGTAGTCGCGGCATCGGCGAGGGTTTCAGTCTCGGTTTGCCGGACGAGGGGGACCGGGTCTGGCTGGTCTCGCGTTCCCGTCCCGAGGCCCTGGACGAGGACGACGGCGTCGAGCGCGAATGGCTGGAGCTGGATGTGGCCGAGTCGGGGTCCGGCGATGACATCGCCGAGTGGATCGGCGAAGAGACCGTGGATGTCGCCATCTACAATGCCGGTATCTGGGAATCCGGCGGTTTCGAGCCGGAGTACGATTTCGACCAGGCGCCCGAGGACGAGAGCTGGCACATCATCGAGGTGAACCTGGGCGCCGCCATCACTTGCATCCAGGCAGTGCTGCCCCATCTCCGCCGGTCTGAGAAAGCCCGGATTATCCTCATCGGGTCCGCCGCCGGGCTGGAGAATACCGGTCTGCTTGAGGTCGCCTACACGGCGTCCAAGTTCGGAATACGCGGTCTCGCTCAGGCTCTGCGCGAGAATCTGCGCTGGGACCGGATCGGCGTCACCTGTATCAATCCGGGCGAGGTCGCCAACGAGATCCCGTTCGCTGACGGGGCCGAGGCGGCGCTGGAAGCCTATGACAACGCGCGCATCCCGATCCAGGATATCGTCGATCTGGTCCGATGCGTCATCGATCTGTCGCCAGCATCCTGCGTCAAGGAAATCAACATCCCCGCCATGACGGATGAATATGCCTGAAGGACACCGGGCGCCGTGGCGCGCCGTCCTGGAACATCCGTCAACCGGGGCGGCCTTGCGGCTGATCACCTGTCTTCTGGTGCTGATATTCTTCCAGGTGGGGTATCGCTGGGGTTATGCGGACCACCGCGGACCCGGCGTGTTCGACGCCACCCTGGCGCTGGATCACATGCTCCCGCTTGTCCCCCAGTTTGTCGTCTTCTACATGCTCGGATACGTGTTCGTGCTCGTCCCCTGCCTGGCGGTGCGCGAGCGCCACGATTTCTACGCCGCCGCGGTCAGCTTTTCCCTGATGCTGGCGGTCGCTTTCCTGATGTTCCGGTACATGCCGGTGCACATGCAGAAGACCATGCCGCTGGGGGATGAATGGTATGTGCGCTGGACCCGATTCCAGCAGAACATGGATACCCACTACAACAATTTTCCAAGCCTGCACGTAGGGCTCAACGTCTTTGCCTACAGTCTGCTGGCATGGCAGGCCCGCCGGCTGAGCTGGTGGTGGCTACCCTTGCCGCTGCTGATCGTCGCCTCGACCCTGCTGATCAAGCAGCACCTCGTGCTCGACGTGGTCGGTGGTATCGTTCTGGCGGCGGCCGGTTTTGCCGTGTTCCGTGCTCTGAGAAACCGCCCGGCGCGGATCGTACTCAGTCTGTTTCTCATATGTTTCTCCGGGCTCCTGCTGGTGCTCGTGACTCACCTGGAGCGTCTGGAGAAGACCTGGCGGAAGATCCATCGTTTCGTGGAGGCCGGGGGCGCGGCGGCGGAGGTCGTCGGTGCCGGCCTGCTGGCGCTGCTTTTGTTCGGATGGCTCTCACGCCGGGGCGACCGTCCGCACGGCTAGGGCCCCCATGGACAGCCGGCCACGCCGGGCGCAGAATTCGGCCAGGAGGGCGAGCGCGGCCCGGTCGCCGCCGCGTCGCCCGGCCCCACTGTCGGTCTAAAACCTATGCACGGCAAACCGTCTCCTTCAAGCCAGCCCCGGACTGCTCATGCCGATCGTTTCCTGGACGTGGAAATCCGGGCGCAGCCCGACGACGTGACCTGCGGACCGACGTCGCTTCACGCGGTCTATAATTTCCTGGGCCACGGTCAATCGCTGGAGAATCTGATCGGCGAGATACGGAGCCTCAAGGACGGCGGCACCCTCGCCGCGTTCCTCGGCATTGACGCGCTCGGCAAGGGTTTTTCGGCCAGGATCTACAGTTATGATCTCAAGGTGTTCGACCCGAGCTGGACCGAACTGTCCGGAGACGCTCTGACCGGCAAGCTGAGAGAGCAGCTGCAGTTCAAGAAGGGCAAGAAGTTCCGTATCGGCAGCGAAGCGTACCTGCGTTTCCTCGAGCTTGGCGGCGAAATCGCCTTCGACGATCTCACGCCGGAGCTGTTGGACCAGGCCTTCGACGCGGGTCTTCCGATCCTGACCGGCTTGTCCGCCACCTATCTGTACGGCACGCCTCGCGAGTACACGGACCGCCACAACAAGGCCCACGAGGACGATCTGCGCGGCGGCCCGGTGGGGCATTTCGTCGTACTCTGTGGCCGCCACGGTGGACTGGTACGGGTCGCGGATCCGTTCTATGACAATCCAATGAGTCACGGCCATTTTTACGATGTACCGGTGCAGCGTCTGATCCGGGCGATCCTGCTGGGGGTCATCACCTTCGACGCCAATCTCCTGGTATTGAGTCCCGACGAGCTGCCGTGAAGCGCTACATAGTCGTCGACGACCCGGCCTCCTGGACGCTGGGATGCCCGGAAGCGGACGTGATTTCGGTAGCCGAGTACCTGTCCGCCGAACACGCCCGCGGGGGCCGCCGCGTTCGCGTATTCAATCTGGCCGCGTCGTTCCGCTACCAGTCCCGGGGCTACTACGTGTCGCTCCTGGCCGAAGCGAGGGGTCACAAGGTCATCCCGTCGGTCAAGACCATCCAGGAGATCAACGCGCGCAGCATCGTGAGCGTATTGCCTGTCGACGTCGACGATCTCATTCAGAAGAGCCTCAGGCGCATCCGCTCCGACGAGTTCACCCTGACGGTCTATTTCGGCGAGAACATGGCGGCGGTCCACAGGCGGCTGGCGGCGGCGCTCTACCAGATGTTCCAGGCGCCCCTATTGCGATTCAGGTTCCGTCGCGGCCGCGAACACTGGAGCATCCGCGGCGTGCGCGCCCTGGCTCTGGACGAGGTCCCTGAATCGCATATGAACTTCGTGCGCGAGGCCGCAGGCCGCTATTTCAGCCGCAAGCGCTACGATTCACAGCGAAGGGACCGGTCACAGTACGATATGGCCATCCTCGTGAATCCGGACGAATCGGCGCCGCCGTCGAATCGACAGGCCCTGCAGCTGTTCGTGAAGGCCGCTCGCAAGGAGGGATTCAGCGTCGAGTTCATCGGCCGTGACGACTACCACCGGATCGGCGAGTTCGACGCCTTGTTTATCCGCGAGACCACTTCCGTTGATCACCACACCTGGCGGTTCTCCCAGCGCGCCGCGAGCGAGGGTCTGGCGGTGATCGACGATCCCGATTCGATCCTGCGCTGCGCCAACAAGGTGTTTCTCGCCGAGATCATGCGCGGTGCGGGGGTGGCCATGCCCGAAACCGTGGTGCTGCAGAAAGGGAATCGGGCCGAAGCCCTCGACCTTCTTGGATTGCCTTGCGTGCTGAAGCTGCCCGATTCCTCGTTCTCACAGGGCGTCGTCAAAGCCGATACCCGGGAACAATTCATGGATCAGACGTCGCGGATGCTGGCCGCGTCCGATCTGCTGATCGCCCAGGAGTACATTCCGACCGAATTCGACTGGCGGATCGGCGTGCTGGACGGACGGGCGCTTTATGCCTGTCGCTACTTCATGGCCCGAGGGCACTGGCAGATATACAACTGGCAGAGCAAGCGGCGCAGCGACGTATCCGGTGGCTGGGAGACGGTGGCGCTGGACGATGTGCCAGAGGAGATTGTCGGCACCGCGCTGGAGGCGGCGGGACTGGTGGGGCGCGGGTTCTACGGTGTCGATCTCAAGAGCGTGGACGGTCACGCATACGTGATCGAGATCAACGACAATCCGAGCGTCGATGCCGGGGTCGAAGACCAGGTCCTCGGGGACGAGCTCTACGCCGCAGTCATGCGAGCCTTCCGACGCAGAGTCGAGGGACGCATCGAGACCGGGCAATGAGCAGTGCAGGTCGCTGGGGCCTGTTCGAGGTCTTCGGCGTGGAAATGGAATACATGATCGTCGATCGGACCACGCTCGCGGTGCGCCCGATATCCGACGATCTGCTCCGGGGCGCGTCCGCTGAATACGTGCAGACGGTCGAGCGGGGTGCTTTCGCCTGGTCCAACGAACTCGTCTGCCACGTGGTCGAGCTGAAGACCAACGGACCGTCACCGGCGCTGGCGGGTCTGGCCAGAGGATTCCACGATGAGATCCGCTTTATCAACGGGCAGCTCGCCACGGACAATGCGATGCTGCTCGGCAGCGGCAGTCACCCGCTGTTCGACCCGGGGACCGAGACCAGGCTCTGGCCCCATGGTGATCGGGAGATTTACGCCCAGTATGACCGGGTCTTCGATTGCCGCGGACACGGCTGGTCGAACCTGCAAAGCGTGCATCTGAATCTGCCCTTCGCCGGGGACGAGGAGTTCGGCCGCCTGCATGCGGCGGTCCGACTGGTGCTACCTCTGATCCCGGCGCTGTCGGCGAGTACACCGATGCTGGATGGCCGGGTCACCGGCTTCCTGGATACGCGCCTGGAAACTTATCGCAGGAACCAGGCCCGGATACCGTCCATCGCCGGCCGCATCATCCCCGAGCGGGTGTTCTCGGAAGCAGACTACCGGCGGCAGATTTTCGACCGCATCGAATCCGATATGCGGCCACACGATCCGGACGGAGTGCTTGAGCCCGTGTTTCTGAACTCCCGGGGGGCCATCGCTCGTTTCGACCGGAACGCGATCGAGATCCGCCTGATCGACACTCAGGAGGCACCGATCGCGGATATCGCCGTGCTGGAACTGGTGGTGGCGACTCTCCGCTGGCTGATGGAGGCCTCCCCCGCGCCGTTGGCGGAACAGCAGCAATGGCCCGAGGATCTTCTTGCGGATATCCTCCTGGACGTGATCCGGGAGGCGGACGGCGCCCCTATCCGGGATCGCGACTTCCTCGCGCTGTTCGGATGCCGGGCGGGGCGGATCCGGGCCGCGGACCTGTGGCGGCACATGGCCGAGCAGACCGCCCAATCGCTGGATACGGGGGCCAGAGCACCGCTGCGGCACATCTTCAGCAAGGGAACCCTGGCCCGGCGTTTGCTGAATCGGCTCGGTAGCGCGCCGGCGCCGGCGGATATCCTGGGCGCCTACGCGGATCTGGGGCGCTGTCTCGAGCACAACCGACAGCTGCCATGATCCGCTGGCTGCTGACCTGTGAACATGGCGGAAACCAGGTGCCTGAGCCCTGGCGCGGACACTTCGCCGGTGCGGAGGCGGTGCTGGCCAGCCACCGGGGGTGGGACCGCGGATCGCTGGCCATCATGGAAGCCCTCGAGCCGGAGATCGCGGACGCTGCGTTCGCCGCCCGGGTCACCCGCCTGCTGGTGGACCTCAACCGGTCCGTCGGGCACCGGCATGTTTTCTCCGAATTCACGCGGGTTCTGCCGCGGCGGGACAAGCAGGCCATTCTGGATGGCTACTATCATCCCTGGCGGGACGCCGTCACCGCCAGGCTGGACGGCTGGTTGCGGCAGGGAGCTTGGGTCCTGCATGTCTCGGTCCACAGCTTCACCGCCTCCCTCGATGGCCAGCGGCGCAATGCCGACATCGGCCTGCTATACGACCCCGGGCGTCCGCTGGAGCGAGCGTTCTGCCGCAGCTGGCGGGACACGCTAAAGGAAATGGCGCCGTCATTCCGGGTCCGGATGAACTATCCTTACCGCGGTACCGCCGACGGTTTCACCCGCTGGCTCCGCCGGCGTCACCCACGGCGTTACGCCGGCGTCGAACTGGAGCTGAACGAAGGCACGCTCGCGGACCGCGGCCCGGATCTGGCGGCCGCGATCGTCGCTTCCTCCCGAACCCTCAAGGCCGGTTTCGATCCGGCAGCAGCGCCAGCAGACTGAGCAGCAGCAGGTTGAGCGGCGGGAACAGACCCAGCGCGAGGCTGCATCCAGCCAGCAGCCGCGGTGAGTCGATCTTGCCACGGGCGATCCGCCAGGTGATGGCGCTGACCACCAGCGCCATCACCGCCATTACGCTCATCCACAGACCGAGCGTCCCTGCATCGACATCCATACTCACCTCCTTGTCTGCTCTGCTGCCAACCGATCCGGCGGCGGGACGATCCCGCCGCCGGAGGGCACTTACCGCCGCCAGCACTTGACGGTCGCGCCGTAACCCCATGCGCAGACGATATGGGCGGGCAGCGCCGGCTGGAAATTCCGGATGGCATCGAGCCCGTCCGCGCCATGCATCTGCGCGCGCCGGCGGAAAATCTCGAAGTTGTACTCGGAACTGAACACGCCGCTGTAGGGATCCAGAGCGGCGCGGGAATCCGGGATGGCATTACCCTCGCTGTCCCGGGCCGATCCGGGCTTATAGACATAGACGAACATGTGGCCGCTGTCCGGGCTGTTGATCCGGTCGAGGACGAACAGGGCGGTGGAGCCGTCGGCGAAGCCGACCTCGATGAAGATCTCGTCCGTATAGATCGTGCGCAGCATGCGCAGGGCCGCGCCGAACAACGAGCCGATCCGGGCCGGGATGCTCTGGTTGATCTGTTCCGAGACGATGGTCTGGTTGATAGCGCTGCCGAGCACCTCCTCGGCGCTGCGCACCGGGATATCGTCGCCCAGGACCAAGCCGGGTTTGGCTGCGTTTCTCACATACAGCCACTCGCTCCTCCCCTGGTTGAACCAGTTCTGATATGTCGTAGAGGGCGTGCGTGCCATGGCGTATTTCTCCCACAGCCGGCCCTCGAATTCCGACGTGACCCGGTAGCGGCGCAGACGGCCGCCGGGATTGTCCACCACATAGACGTCGTAGACACCCGGTCCCCAGCTGCGGGGGATCCGGGCCTCGGCCGTCAGCCTGGCGCGACTCTCGCTGCAACCATGACAGGCCACGATCTGGGTTTCGCCGGCCGCCTGGGCGGCGGCCGGCAGGATGGTGAGCGCTGCTAGCGCGCAGAGCCAGATGATTCTCATGATGATTCTCCTTCCCTGGATGAATCGCGCATCGACAATTCGGTAGCGCGTGAACACGAGCTTGGCGCGGCGGCCACCGGATCGGCAGCGGTCGAATGCGGTGCGATCGGCCGATAATGGGTTATCTTCTCTCCCGGCCGACGCACCCCGCGGTGCGCGCAAGGTGACAAGGAAAGGCGGGAATGGATATGGCCGAAGGGCGACGACTCTCCGATGGCCTCAACGAGGCTGGCGATGGCCCGCTGCGGCGGCGTGCCTTCGAGCTGATCTTCATGTCGGATACGCCGGCCGGCCGCAACGTGGACCTGCTGTTGCTGATAGCCATCCTGGTCAGCGTGGCTGCAGTGGTCCTCGCCAGCATCCGTACGGTCAGCTTGGAATACGGGGGCTTTCTGTACCGGATGGAGTGGGTCTTCACCGCCTTCTTCACGGTCGAGTACGTGATCCGGGTCTGGTGCGTGAGGAGCCCGCGCAAGTACATCTTCAGCTTCTTCGGACTGGTCGACCTGCTCTCGGTCCTGCCCGCGTATCTGGAGCTGATCACGACGGGCACGAGCCACCTGCTGGTGATCCGGTTGCTCCGGGTCCTGCGCCTTTTCAGGGTTCTGAAGCTGGCCCGCTACGCCGGCGCCGCCCACTCACTGGTCGAGGCGCTCAGACAAAGCCGCAGGCGGATCTTCATCTTCCTATACGTGATGCTGACGCTGGTGACGATCTTCGGCGCAGTGATGTATATGGTCGAGGGTCCGGAGAACGGATTCACCAGCATCCCCGAGGGCATCTACTGGGCCGTCGTCACCGTCACCACGGTGGGATTCGGCGACATCACGCCGCAGACCAATCTGGGTCGTCTTATTGCGTCGTTCGCCATGATGATGGGCTACGCCATCATCGCCGTGCCCACCGGTATTTTCGCCGCGGGCCTGCGGGACGTGCTGGTGCGCCGCCAGTCGGCCATACGCTGTCCCGAATGCGCGGCCACCGGGCACGAGGAAGATGCGGATTACTGCAAACGCTGCGGCAGCCAGCTACGGGTGGAAGAGGAGCGCGAGTCGGTGACCTGACCCGCCCGCGTGGCCTCAGGTCCCGGGCCAGGGCTCCAGCGGCCGGTAACCCGTCGCCTCCAGCCTGGCGATAAGGGGCGCCGCGCCTTCGATTTCGTCGAGCGATATCAGCGACCGTATCCAGGGGTCCAGCAATTTGTAATCGTCCGTACTGGCGGTCGTGGCTTCGAGCAGCCGGACCGCCTCCCGCCAGGCCGCACGCGCCGCTGGAGCATCCCCCGTCGCCCGATTCAGATCACCCTCCAGGAGCAGGGCTGTCACCAGCCCAACGAGGCTGTTGTGGCTCTCGGCGCTCTGCACCTGCATTTCCCGGGCGGTGTCCAGGGCCTCGGTCATCAATCTCCTTGCCTCCTCGACCCTGCCTTCCCCGAGAGCCAGGCGACTGTTGATATCGAGGCAGCGGACTTTGTGGCTGGCGTAAACAGGATCAGACGCCTTGCGCGCGTTCAGCGGCTCCAGGTTGAGCAAGGCGTCGGCCGCCAGAGCTGTTGCCCCGCTGACGTCGCCCGCGGCCAGCAGGACGCGCGCCAGACGACATTCGATGACTACCAGTGTCTGCAGCCAATCCTTGTTTCCGGGATCGTGGCGCACCAGATCCCGCTGGGTCTCCAGATCCCGCTCGAACATCGATCGGGAATCGGCAACGCGACCGGTGATGGCCAGGTTTCTGGCGATGAACCCCCGCGCCACAACGCGCCGGTGCGCATACTCCTTGTTTCCCGGGTCCTGATCCACGAGATACTCGAGCAGACCTACGGAGGCATGATACAGCTCTTCCGCGCGCTCGAATTCGCCAAGCCGGGTGGCGATGGAGCCCCGCCAGGAGATGGTGTCCGACAGGTCGTAGCGCAGGGTCGCATTGTCCGCGTCGGACTGAAGCAGGCCCTCGAGGATGACTGCCTCCGACTCGAACATCTGGTCGGCCTCCTCGAGCCGGCCGCTCTGGAAATCCAGCACCGCCAGGTTGTGGTAGGCGTAGACGGACTCGGTGATCCAGTCGGTATTGGTCGCGTCCAGGGCGACCAGCTCCAGCGAGGTGTCGCGGTAACGTTCGAACCAGGCCTGAGCTTCGTCCAGCTGTTTCTCCCGCCAGTGGATATAGCCTGTCCAGTATTCCGCCTGTCCCCGGTCGTAAAGATACTGGGCGTCGTCAGGATTGCGGCGTGCCAGCGCGGCGCTCTTTTCGAAGGCGCGGCGGAAAGAGTCGAGGGCCTCGGGATAGCGACCCTGAGAAGTCCTTACCTCGCCGATCCTGACCAGGGCCTGGGCCTGGCGTGCCAGCGCGGTGTCGGTCACGTCGCGCTGACCCAGCCCGGCGAAATAGTCCATGGTCTTGTCCAGCACGGTCTCGAGCACATCCAGACGCCCCAGCGGCGCCAGCCGCTCCTGCATGTCGTCCACGAGGAAGCCGAGCAGATCTTCCGCCTGCTCGCGACGGCGCTCGGCATCCTGACGCGCCACATAGGCCACACCGGCCAGAGCCGATGCGAGGGCCATGCCCGCCAGCGCGCCGATCGTGATGGCCATCATCCGTCGGTTTCGCCGCACCAGCTCGCGCCGGACCAGCTCGTCGTAGCCCACGCCGAGCAGTCCCGCGATGAGTTTCATGATCGCCCGCCGGCGGCCGTCGCCCCGGGCGCGGATATCGGCTGCTACCGGCTCAGTGGGCACATTGCTCAGCCCGCCGTCGGCGCCGACCCGATACCGGAGGGCGCGGGGGAAGCACTGTCGGTCACCGTCGCCGGCGTCGGGATCGCCGTCGACGATGATGCAGAAGACCCGATCCGGGCCATGGATGCGCTTGTAGGCGAGGATCTCCTCGCCGACCCAGCGCGAGCGCGCCGCCGCCGGAGAACAAATCACGATCAGCGCCGCGGACTGGCTGAGCACCGAGTGGATGCGTTCGCCCAGATCGCCGGCGCTGGCCAGTTCGTCCCGGTCGCGGAACACGGGCCGCAGATCAGGGGGCACCGGACCATGCGGCGTCGCCCGGCCGACCAGGCGCTTGGGGACCCGATATCCTTCCAGCTTCCCCATCAGCCAGCGGGCGAATTTCCGGTCCTCGTGGCTGTAGCTGATAAAGGCCCGGTAACGGGGCCGGCGGTCGCCCGAGTGATCCGGCGAGACACCCGGGGCGGGCGATAGCGTGTTGCGGTCTTCCAACCTGGTCTCCGGGATCCGGATGCGGCGCTCAGTGCGCGGACCGGACTTCGGTCTGCCGCGCGGCCGTTTCCCGATACAAGGTGCCGAACAGCAGATCCCCGATCGGATAGGTGATGTTGAAATTGTAGTGCTGCATCAGGGATTGCCGGTGGTGGTGAGTATGCAGACGCCGCAGGCTCGACATGAAGGGCAGCCGGGATAAGGGAGACTCCGGCGCGGTATGGTAGGCGAAGTGCAACAATTCGTAGTTGAGGAAGTAGGCGACCGCGGTGATCACGAACAGCCAGGCCACGTTGTCCGTAAACAGCCAGGCCAGCAGCACCCCGGCGGGCAGCGCGAACGCAAGCAGGTAGAAGACGATCAGTACCGGCGGGAACAGGACCGCCTTGAAGTCCCTGCCGGTATCGAAAGCCATGGCGTCATCGCGGAAGAAGCGATGGTGCTGGCGGGCATGGCGTTCATAGATCAGCCTGAGTCCCCGCAGCGGATGATGCATGGGTCCGCGATGGCCCCAGTATTCGACCAGGTTCGCATACAGGAACGTAAGCGGCACGGTGAGCCACTCCAGTGCCCCGACGCGGCCGAGTTGCCCGAGGCTGATAGCGATCACGAACACGCACACGCCGGTGGTGAAACCCAGGTGCAGCCAGCCGTGATAGAGGCGGCCGATGTGCTGTTTGCGAAAGTTGGCGCGGAAGATGGCGACCGGATCCGGGACGGTGTTCGGCGCTGCGTGGTCAGACTCCATAGGGGCATCAAAGATCAGCCGGGCTCCGGCGTCAAGGGCGCAGCCGTCCATGCCCCGGTCTTGGGCCGTCCCGGGCCAGCCTTTATGATGATCGGCGCGTCCCTGAGGCCCGGGAGGGCCTGAATCTCATGCATGAGCGAAAATCCGTCCTGTCGATGATCCTGACGGTCATCCTGACCGCCTCCGGCAGCGCCGGATGCGCCGGCAATCAGGTCAATCATTACATGAACCAGGGGCTCAAGCCGGGCCGGGAGTCCGGGTTGCTGACCAATACTATCCTCAATCAGGCGCCGCCCGGGCTGGAGCGCGCCTGGATCTACGAAATCGACGGCGAGCCGGTGAGCTACACTCGCCGCACCTTCCGGCTGCCGATCGGCGAACACACGGTCAAGGTATGGCCGCTGGACGACGCACCCCGTTCCCAGCAGCTGGTGCCGGACGAGAATCGCATCCTGCGCGAGGAGATCGTGGTCGAGGAACTGACCATCGACATCCAGCCGGGATATCGCTATTACCTGGCCGCACGCACCAATATCACACGAACCACCAGCACCATCGTCGGAACCGAGACATACAGGTTCAAGCCCGGCAAATTCATCGTTCCGGTCGTGGTCAGGGAAGCGGCGCCGGCTGATTATGTGGAAGGTGCCAAGGGCATGAGTCTGTTCTTCCTGTCGATGGCGGTGCCGGCGGCCATCGCCCCGGCCATGTAGCGGAGGCCGCGTCCCGATCGGCGCGCCACTCGGCGCCGGCCGTTCCGGGTCAGCCGGCACGTTTCAGGCTCGGACGCCGAAATCATTGCCGCCGGGCGCGGTCATAAATAGCAGGACACCTGATCAGGGACGGACGCTCAAGGACTATGAAACCTCACCGATCCGTGCGCAGTGGCCGCCGAGCCCGGGCAGCGTCGATGATCCTGGCGCTCTGTCTGCCGGGCTTCGCCGGCTGCGGCATGCAAGGCCCCACGGTCAGCGCCAGCGAGCCCCACGGGATCATCTCCGTAACAGGCAGCGTGCGGGGCGAGCGGATTCACCCGGTGATCCTGAACCGCCTGGACGGCCGCTACATGTCGCTGGGTTTCAGCCGCATCCCACCGGATGCCTCGCTCATCGTGGTGGACGAGAATTACCATTTCACCGAGCCCGGCGCCTTCTTCGTGGCGCCCGGGCGGCATCAGCTGGTGTTGACCGCAGTGTTCCGCCGCGGTGACGAGATCAAGCTCGCCCCCCAGAATCCCATGCGTGGGGACAGGCTCGGCAGCATGGAGCTCGAGGTGGAGGAGGGCAAGCGCTACTACATCGGTGCCCGGATCGTCGGCAGTCGATATGATCAATGGGAGCCAGTCGTCTACCGGGTGGAGTCCATACGGGGCGGGCGGGACCAGGACGTCCTGCCCGACTCCGATCGATAGAAAAGGCCCGCCCGGCCGGAATCCCCGGCCGGGCGGGCGCAGGCTGACTCAGCGAGTCACGACCACCATCAGGCGGGTGGCCTCGAATTCTGCCGAACCGTCGTCCCAGCGGCCCGCCCCGTGCAGGCTGCGGACCTGGACGCTGCCGTCGAGCATGCCGGCCAGGGCCTCCGAGAAGGCGGCGAAATCGTAGTAGACCGCAGCGCCGCGGGGCATGTCTCCGAGGCGCGCGATGGCGTAGAGACCGATGCCGTCGCCGCGTGGCAGAAGCGTCGGCGGGATGCCGGCGGCCAGCGCATCGGTGACGATGCCGGCCCGAAGCACGTGATGGCGCTCGCCCAGAGCCGGATCCTGGTCGTCGATCACCAGACCCGCCTCATCGATCCGCAGGAAGGGACTGGCGCTGCCGGGGGACATCCAGCCGAACCCCAGGCGCGCGCGAGCCTGACTGAAGTCGGCCAGAGTGCGGGCATCGAAATCCTCCGGAGCAGTGCCGAAGGGTCTGGGGAAACCCTCCACGATCACCGGTGAGCCGATGATGACGCCGGTGGTGTCCAGATCCCCGGTATCCACTTCATAGGCTCCGGGATCCGCATCGAATTCCGGGCTGATACCGGTGCCCGAGAAATCGAACAGGGACTCGTGGCGGCCGCTCATTCGCTGGAGATCCATGCTCAGGTACTCCGGCTGGGCCTCGTTGACCGTGCCGGCCGCGGTGGAGAACAGCATGCGGACGATTTTCGCCTCGATGTTCACCGGGCCGTCCACCGTTTCGATCAGCTCGCCGAGCACCCGCACGCGCTGTCCGGGCGAGATCGCGCCGTCATCCAGGGGTTGGTCTGATCCGCGGTGCTTGTAGACCACGGTCTCCGGAGTAAGCGTCACCGTGATGCGGTCGCGGTAGAGGGCGAAGCCGCCGTCGATCTTTTCGACCAGCGCGCCGTGCAGGGTCAGCTCGTCGCCGCTGCGCGCCAGCACTACGCCGCGGGCCGTGTCGTACCGCGCGCCGGGGACGCTGTCACCCGCGAACACTTCCACCGCTCTGAAGATCCGGCCGTTGCGCTCCATCACGCCCAGAGTCAGGGTCGGCGTCCCGGCCCCCGCGGCATCCAGGGCACGCAGGCCTTCCTCACCCAGGTAGGCATACCCATCGATTTCAAAGCTCGTATCCGGATCGGTGACGATGCGGAGCCGACCGAAATCGCCGCCGAGACGGCGGAACGGGCGCAGGGCGATGGTGTAACTGCTGTCGGCGAAATCCACGTCCAGCAACGGCCCCCGGGCCCGGCGATCCTTTTCGTCGAACAGATCGGGATCGGCGACGAGCACCGGATCGGCGACGACCAGCGGCGGCGATTGTCCGGTGTCGACGGTATTGGTGGCCTCCAGGTCGAAGTCCAGCGTGATCCAGCTGGGCCGGCCCGGCGCTACCCTGAGCGCCCGGGCGCCGATCATCTCCACTTTCGCGGTGACGATCCCCGGCGGCAGGCCGGCCGCGGTACGCACGTCGGCTGCGGCGCCGGCCCCGTCTTTTTCGACCACGACCAGCGCGTCCTCGTAGTCGACGGTCATGGTGCCGGAGACATAGACGCCGGGCGGTACGGTGGCAGCACTGACGAACTCGGTCAGATCCACGTACTGGGCGAAGTCCACCCGTGTCGTCAGCGGCAGAGTCTCCACCACCAGCCCGTCGGCGCGGGTCAGACTCAGGGACAGGACATCCAGTTCGTACTGCAAGAAGTCGCCCTCGGCGTCGGTCAGACCGACATAGACGGTGCCGCAATCGGCGCAATCCGGCTCCGGCGGCGCTGCCGCGATGTCCGGATCGCCGCCACCACCGCCGCCGCAGGCACCCAGGGCGGCCAGGACCAGGCCCGCCAGGAGCCGCTTGAGGGGCTGTAATTCCCGTATCTTGAGTTCCATGATCTGTCTCCCGTATTTCTTGTCAGGGCCCGTATACAGGCGGTCCAATGCCCGGCGGCCGCGGGGTCGCTGCCGTCATGGCGATGATCCGCTCGTGAACTGGGTCACGGCTTTATCAACGGCCGGCTGCTAGTTTGGTTGACGGGTGAGGCAGGAGGGCGGCTGTGCCGAGCGACTGCGGGGCGCTGTGACGATCCCCCTGGCCTCGTTGGCAATATCTTCAGATACATGGGCTTAGCTTGTAATCTTAGAAATTCCTGCGAGAATGGCCCGAAAGCGCTGAGCGGGATTCAAAGAAACGCCCATGATCGATACACATGGCGCCTGTGCACATGGCCGAAAAGCCGTCGTCAATTAGCAACACGCGGGCCAGCACAGACCTTGGTGGATTGATCCACCGAGGCAGAACCCATCCCTCTCGTATCGGCCTGAATCCCGCCGTCACCAAAGCCGCCGTCGATCTGCAGAACCTGACCCGGGAGACCATGGACGAGACGGTCTCGGCGGCTCTCGACAGTCTGCGGGAAGTCACCGGCTGCGACTGTATCTGCATCGCCCAGCTGTCTGAAGACGGCGGCACCATCGATAAGATCAGTTACTCCAGCAACATGTTGTCGGGTTGCCGGCCGGACGGCCTGGCGGAGCTGCCCATGAGCGAATTGCCGTGGATGCACAGCCGCCTGCAACACATGCGCCTGCTCGAGATTCCGGATACCCGGAATCCGGGCGAGCAGGGCGCGGCCGAAGGTGCGCTGCTCAGCGATCTCGGGATCGGCGCAGCCCTGGTCGAGGGATTCAGCATCGGCGAAGAGGCGGCCGGGTTCCTGGCGCTGTTCTCGGCTGGTCCGGTGCGCGCCTGGGACGTCGAGCTGTATCTGCTGATGAAGCTGATCGGCTCCAGTCTGGCCAGTGGACTCGGGCGACTGCGCGACAGCCTGACGCTGGGGGAGATCCGCGAGCGCGAGGACCTGTACAGCCAGACGGCCAACGACGGTATCTGG
>CBDTYJ010000028.1:0-16410 GCA_965364575.1 uncultured Gammaproteobacteria bacterium | reverse complement strand
CCGCGCTGCGCGCCTGCCAGACCGATTTCGCGCACTTCAATATCTTCGAGGATCCCGAGCTGCGGGAGGGACTGAAGGCATTCTCGAACTGGCCGACCTATCCGCAGCTTTACGTCAAGGGCGAGCTCATCGGCGGCTGCGACATCATCGTCGAGATGTACCACTCCGGCGAGCTGCGCAAACTGCTGGACGAGGCCACTGCCGCGGCCTGACGGGGCGGGTTCAGGAGCCAGCCAGCAGCGCTTCGTAAACCGGTTGGCAGCGGTTCACCATCAGGCAGAACAGGTCCGCCGTGATCTCCGCGTCGTAGGCGGCGGAGTGAGCGGCCTCGCTGTCCCACGCCATACCGGCCGCTTCGGCGATTCGCGACAGGACCGTCTGGCCGAAGATCACGCCGCCGAGGGTGGCGGTGTCGAAGCTCGTGAAAGGGTGGAAAGGGTTGCGCTTGATCCCGGCCCGTTCCACCGCGGCATTGAGGAAACTCAGATCGAAAAAAGCGTTGTGACCCACCAGGATCGCCCGCTTGCAGTCATTGCCCCGTACCGCCTTACGTACTTCGGTGAAAATCCGGCCGAGGGCGTCTTTTTCGTTTATTGCCGGTCGCAGAGGGTGATAGGGGTCGATACCGTTGACCTCGAGCGCTGCTGGCTCGATGTTGGAACCCTCGAACGGCCGGACATGATAGCGAAAGGTTTCGCCGCGCATCATGCTGCCGTCCTGCTGAATCTCGATCAGCACCGCAGCGATCTCCAGCAGGGCGTCGGTCTGCCAGTTGAAGCCGCCGGTCTCCACGTCGACCACCACCGGCAGGAACCCCCGGAACCGCATTGCCATAGGCAGCGGTCCGCTATCGTCGTCGGCGATGCCCGGGCTCGGGTCCCGCTCGCTCACGGGCGTACTGCCCATGCCACGCTCTCTCCGGCAAGAAACGGGACCAGCTGCTCGCCGTCGGCCGGGTAATGGTCGGGTACCCGCCAGGGCTTGCGCACCAGAGTGAGCGTGTCCTGATTCCGTGGCAGGCCATAAAAATCGGCGCCGAAGTGGCTGGCGAAATCTTCGAGTCTGTCCAGCCGGCCCGCTTCCTCGAAGGTCTCGACATACAACTCGATGCCGGCGTGAGCCGTGTAGATGCCGGCGCAGCCGCAATCGGATTCCTTGCTGCGGCGGGTGTGGGGTGCGCTGTCGGTGCCGAGGAAGAAACGCGGGTTGCCACTGACGGCAGCGTCCAGCACCGATCTGCGATGATCCTCTGCTTTCAGCACCGGCAGGCAATAATGGTGCGGACGCAGGCCGCCGACGAACAGCGCGTTGCGGTTGCAGCGGATGTGCTGGGGCGTGATGGTCGCGGCGATGCCATCCCGGGCGCCGCGCACGAATTCCACCGCATCCCGGGTGGTGACGTGCTCGAACACGATCTTGAGCGAAGAAAAGCGTTCGGCCAGAGGCCCCAGCACCCGCTCGATGAACATCCGTTCCCTATCGAAGATGTCGATGTCCGGATCCGTGACCTCACCATGGACCAGAAGCGGCACGCCGGATTCGGCCATGGCTTCCAGGGCCGGATAAGTCCGCTCGATGTCGGTGACGCCTGCCGCGGAGTTGGTCGTGGCGCCAGCCGGATACAGTTTGACCGCCTTCACCGGGCCGGACCCGGCCGCACGGCGGATGACATCCGGCGTGGTCTCGTCGGTGAGATACAGGGTCATCAACGGCTCGAAATCGCAATCGTCCGGCAGCGCCGCCAGAATGCGATCCCGGTAGGCCAGGGCATGATCGCTGCGGATGATCGGCGGCGTCAGATTGGGCATCACGATGGCCCGACGGAAACGCGCGGCCGTGTGACCGACGACTGCGTTCAGCATGGCACCGTCGCGAAGGTGCAGGTGCCAGTCGTCGGGTCTTGTGATCGTCAGGGTATTCAAGCGGTTTCACCGGCGGGGAGCTGATCCAGCAGCCGGCCATCGAGCAGCAGACGCAGTGTGTAGCGGACGCCGAATCCGGTCACCGGCGTCGGCACCAGCCCTAGACCGCCCTTGTGATGGCTGGCCGAGAGATCGATGTGCACCCACGGGATCGACGGATTTACGAATCGCCCGAGGAAGCGCGCCGCCAGGATATGGTCCCCGTCGTTATCCACCGAGCACTGGGCCACGTCGGCGATGGAACTGTCTATGGCTTCGTCGAAATCCGCGTCCATGGGGAATGCCCATACACGCTCCCCGCAGATAGCGCCGGTTTCGATTAGCTTCGGATAAAGGGACTCGCGATTACTGAACACGCCGCTGTAGCGGGAGGTGAGTGCGCCGACACAGGCGCCGGTCAGCGTGGCGTAGTCGATGATGCAGGCGGGATTGTCGTTACTCGCCAGGGCCAGCGTATCGGCCAGCACCATACGGCCCTCTGCATCGGTGTGGATCACCTCGATGCTGAGACCGTTTGAGGCGACTACGACGTCCCGCGACTTGTAAGCCCTCGCGCCGATCCGATTCTCGGTAATCGCCAGCCAGCAATCTACCGGATGTTTGAACTTGCTGCGGGTGAGAGCGAGGAGGGTGCCCAGCGCCACGGCGCTGCCCTGCATGTCCTCGTGCATGTCGAGCATGCCCTTGAACGGTTTGAGGTTGTTGCCGCCGGTATCGAAGGTGATGCCTTTGCCCACCAGAGCCAGCGCTGGCTTCTTGCCGGCTCTGGCCGGCCGATACCGCAGACGGACGATGCCCGCATCCTCGCTGTCATTACCCTGGCAGACCGCCAGGAACGCTCCGGCGCCTTTCTTGCGCAGGGCTGATTGGCTGAGGAACTTCATCTGCCAGCCCTCGCGTTCGGCCAGTTGTGCGACGGCTCGACGGTAGCCCCTGGCGTCCAGCTGATTGGGCGGCAGCGCAGTCAACCAACGCGCCAGATTATTGCCCTCGACTTCCGCCCGCAGGCGCACGGGGTCGAAGCCCGGCGCCGCCGCGAACACCCGCAGCCGACGCAGGCGTTCGGCGGGCCCGGCCTCGCGTTTCTGTCTCGGCATGGGGAAGGCTTTCATCATCAGCGCGGCCACCGCGTCCTGCTGCAGCATCTTCTTCTTCTCATCGTCGAAGCCCAGACACACGATGCCCACGCTCTCCGGGGACTCGGTGAGGGCAGCAGCAGCCAGCTTGCGCAGTTCGGCCTGTTGTCTGGCGAGTGGGTCACCGCCTTTTATAAAGCCGATGGTGACGCCGGCTCGGCCCGGGCCGGGAAAATGGGAAGACAGTGCAGCATGGGCGTCCGAAGGCCGCCGCCAGGTCAGCGCCGCCAGCACATCACCGTGTGGCAGCTGGTTCCATAAGTCTTCGCCCGGGGAAGCTGGCAGGATGATCAGAAAATGCTGCAGCCTGGCGACCTGGTCTGTGGTCGGCAGATCACGGGCTCTTGAGATGCTGATCTCCAGCGCTTCGGGCAGCAGACGCGTCATGGGAGTTGCCTTGACCTGTATAAAGCAAACCCCGATGATATCGGGGCGAAATCCGGGCGAAAACGGCGTATCGGGAGCCGCCTTCGACGCGGCGTCATCCTACCAGCTACGGGATAACAAATCACCCGCCGAAGTGGCCGGCCGGGTGCCGCATGATCCGTCTTTATTGGGGGCCTTCGGGCAGATCAAATGACCGAGAACGAAAAGATCCAGGACGTCGATCCGGAAGAAACTCGCGAATGGCTCGAGTCCATCGAGTCTGTGATCCGCGTGCACGGTTCGGAGCGGGCCCACTATCTGATCGAGCGCATCATCGACGAGACCCGTCGGGCCGGCGCCTATCTGCCCTTCAGTCCCAATACCGCATACGTCAACACTATCTCGCCCCAGCGCGAACCGGTCTATCCGGGGGATCGTGCCATCGAGCGCCGTCTCGAGGCGTTCCTGCGTTGGAACGCCATGGCGATGGTGGTCAACGCCAACCGCGAGAGTTCGGAGTTTGGCGGCCACATTTCCAGCTATGCGTCTTCGGCCACTATGTACGAAGTGGGTTTCAATCACTTCTGGCGCGGACCGACCGAGAAGAACCGGGGCGACATGGTCTTTATCCAGGGTCACTCCTCGCCGGGTATCTACGCCCGGGCCTACCTGGAGGGCCGGCTGGACGAGGATCGGCTCAATCGATTCCGTAAGGAAGTCGGCGGCGGCGGCCTGTCTTCCTACCCCCACCCGTGGCTGATGCCGGACTTCTGGCAATTCCCGACCGTGTCCATGGGGCTGGGGCCGATGATGGCAATCTTCCAGGCGTTCTTTACCCGCTACATGGAACACCGGGGCCTGATCGAGCCGTCCGATCGCAAAGTCTGGGCGTTCCTCGGCGACGGCGAGATGGACGAACCGGAGTCCATGGGCGCCTTGTCCCTGCCTGCCCGCGAGAAGCTGGACAACCTGGTGTTTGTGATCAACTGCAACCTGCAGCGTCTCGACGGACCCGTTCGCGGCAACAGCAGCATCATCCAGGAGCTGGAGGCCACGTTCCAGGGCGCCGGCTGGAAGGTCATCAAGGTACTCTGGGGCAGCCGCTGGGATCCGCTGCTGGCGCAGGATCACAAGGGCCTGCTGCGCCAGCGGATGGAGGAATGCGTCGACGGCGAATATCAGAACTTCAAGGCCAAGGGCGGCGCATACACTCGCGAGCATTTCTTCGGCAAGTATCCGGAACTGAAGGCCATGGTGGCCAACATGTCGGATGAGGAAGTCTGGAATCTCAACCGCGGCGGGCACGACGCGCGCAAGGTCTACGCGGCTTATCACGAGGCCATGCAGAGCGATGGCCGGCCGGTGGTGATCCTGGCCAAGACGGTCAAGGGGTTCGGCATGGGCGAGGCCGGGGAAGGCCAGAACATCGCCCACCAGCAGAAGAAGCTGGATGAGGCGGCGCTGAAGGCATTTCGCGACCGCTTCCATATCCCGGTCTCCGACGACGAGATCGCGTCGGTGCCGTTCTGCCGGCCTGACGAAGACAGTGACGAAATGAAATATCTGCGGGCACGCCGCGCAGAACTCGGCGGTTCCCTGCCCCAGCGTATCGAGGATGCGCCGGCACTGGAGGTGCCGGGGCTGGAGATCTTCAAGCAGCAGCTCGAGAGTACCGGGACGCGCGAGATCTCCACCACGATGGCGCTGGTCCGGATGCTCACGACGCTGGTCCGGGACAAGCAGATCGGTCCACACATCGTGCCCATCGTGCCGGACGAGGCCCGCACCTTCGGCATGGAGGGCATGTTCCGCCAGGTCGGAATCTACTCCAGCGTCGGCCAGCTGTACACGCCGCAGGACGCCGACCAGCTCATGTTCTACAAGGAGGACAAGAGCGGCCAGATCCTGGAGATGGGCATCAACGAGGCCGGCGCGCTGTGCGCCTGGACCGCGGCGGGAACTGCCTTCGCCAACCACGGCGTCAACATGGTGCCGTTCTACATCTACTACTCGATGTTCGGTTTCCAGCGGGTCGGCGATTTCATCTGGGCCGCCGGCGACATGCAGGCGCGCGGCTTCCTTATCGGCGGCACTGCCGGCCGCACGACGCTGGCCGGCGAGGGCCTGCAGCATCAGGACGGACACAGCCACATGCTGGCGTCCACCGTGCCCAACTGCATCAGTTATGACCCGGCCTTCGCCTACGAACTGGCGGTGATCGTCCACGACGGTCTGAAGCGTATGTTCGAGCGTCAGGAGAGGGTGTTCTACTACATCACCTGCATGAACGAGAACTACGTGCAACCGGCCCTGCCCGAGGGCGCCGAAGAGGGCATCCTGCGCGGGGCTTACCGCATCAGGGAAGGCGGCAAGGGTCGGGTGCGGGTACAGCTGCTCGGCTCCGGCACCATCCTGCGCGAGGTCCAGGAGGCCGCCGCGCTGCTGCGGCAGGATTTCGACATCCCGGCCGATATCTGGAGCGTGACCAGCTTCAACGTGCTGCGCAGGGAGGCCATGGACACGGATCGCTGGAATCGCCTGCATCCGCTGGAGACTGCGCGCAGCAGCCACGTACAGGACTGTTTCGGGGAGGTCGAGGGGCCGGTGGTGGCGGCGACCGACTACATGGCGGCGATCCCCGACCAGATCCGCCAGTGGATCCCGGGCCGCTACGTGACCCTGGGCACGGATGGCTATGGGCGCAGCGATGGCCGCGAGGCGCTGCGCTGGCATTTCGAGGTCGATCGATTCCAGATCGCAGTGGCGGCGCTCAAGGCGCTGGCGGACGAAGGCAAAGTCGACATAGAGACTGTGCGCAAGGCCGTGACCCGGTACGACATCGATCCCGAGAAGCCCAATCCGGTGTCGGACTGACGTGGCGGGGAGCACAGGATCGTGAGCGACAAGATCGAAGTACGCGTCCCCGATATCGGCGACTTCACCGACGTGGAGGTGATCGAGGTCCACGTCAGCGCCGGCGACATCGTGGCCGTCGAGGATCCGCTGATCACGCTGGAGACGGACAAGGCATCCATGGATGTGCCCTCGACCGCCGCGGGCCGGGTGCTGGAGCTGGCGGTCAGTGCGGGTGACAAGGTGTCTGAGGGTAGCCTGGTCCTGACCGTGGCCGCCGAGGCGTCGGAGACCGCTGCAGCCCCGGATACGGGCACCTCAGCCCCGGAGGCCGACGAGCAACCGGCGGCCGCAACGGGTGAAGGTGCCGAACTCACGGTCACGGTCCCGGATATCGGCGACTTCACCGACGTGGACGTGATCGAGGTACACGTGGCTGCCGGCGACAGCGTCGCGGCCGAGGACCCTCTGATCACGCTGGAGACGGACAAGGCCTCCATGGACGTGCCGGCCCCCGCCTCCGGTTTGGTAAAGAGCCTGGCCATCAAGGCCGGTGACAAAGTCTCCGAAGGGTCTGAGATTCTGGTGCTGCTTACCGAAGGCGACAGCCGGGCGCCTGCTGCCGAGCCGGCGCCTCCACCGGCCGCCAAGGCCGGCCCGGCCGCGAGCAAGAAGCCGGCGGCCCCATCGACAGCGCCCCGGCGCGGCGAGCTGCCACCCATCGACGAACCGGGTTTCGCCCGGGCTCATGCCAGTCCCTCAGTGCGTCGCTTCGCCCGGGAGCTGGGCGTGGATCTCGGCCAGGTGACAGGCAGCGGCGTCAAAGGCCGTATCAACCGCGACGACGTCAAGGCATTCGTCAAGTCCATCCTGAGCGGCGAGGGGGCCGCCATCGCGCCACCGGCGCTGCCGGCGGTGCCGGAGGTGGATTTCGCCAAGTACGGCGAGGTCGACGTACAGCCCCTGTCCCGTATCCAGAAAATCTCGGGTCCCCGGCTGCATGCGAGCTGGATCAACCTGCCCCACGTGACCCAGTTCGATCAGGCCGACATCACCGAGCTGGAGGAGCGCCGCCAGGTGCTCAAGGCCAAGGCAGAGAAGCAGGGCGCGCGCCTGACGCCGCTTGCTTTCCTGGTCGTGGCCTGCGTCAAGACCCTGAAAGAGTTTCCCCGGTTCAACACCTCCCTGGATCCGTCCGGCGAGTCCCTGGTCTACAAGAAGTATTTCCACATCGGCTTCGCCGCCGACACCCCGAATGGCCTGGTGGTGCCAGTGATCAAGAATGCCGACCAGAAGAGCCTGCTGCAGATCGCCAGGGAGCTGGCCGATCTCAGCGCCAGGGCCCGGGACGGCAAGCTGCCGGCCGCCGACATGCAGGGTGGCTGCTTTACCATCTCCAGCCTCGGTGGTATCGGCGGCACCGCATTTACCCCCATCATCAACGCACCCGAGGTGGCGATCCTGGGCGTGTCCCGATCGAGTCTGCAGCCGGTCTGGCAGGACGGGGCGTTCGTGCCGCGGCTGATGCTACCGATGTGCCTGTCCTACGATCACCGCATCATCGACGGCGCCGAGGCAGCCCGGTTCATCACCTTCCTGTCCGCCCAGATGGCGGATCCCGACGGCCTGCTGCTGAGTTGAACCGCCCCATAGAGGTCTCATGAGCGACACGATCCAGATCAAGGTCCCGGACATCGGCGATTTCCAGGACGTGGACATCATCGAGGTCCATGTCCAGCCCGGCGACCAGGTGGCAGCCGAAGACCCGCTGATCACCCTGGAGACCGATAAGGCCTCCATGGACGTACCGTCGCCGTCGGCCGGCCGGATCGACAAGATGCTGGTGGCGGTGGGTGACAAGGTCTCGGAAGGCTCGCCTATCGCCGAGCTGGCCGAGCTGGCCGCGGGCGGAGATGCTGCGGCCGCGGCACCCGCCGCCGGGGCGGCGGCCGGGAAGGCCGGCAAGGCGTCAGATTCCCCGCCTGCAGCGGCGGAAGCCGCGACCTTCGGCGGCGATGCCGATGTGCGGGCGCAGCTGGTGGTGCTGGGTGCAGGGCCGGGCGGCTACACGGCGGCGTTCCGGGCCGCCGACCTGGGTCTGGATGTGGTGCTGGTGGAACGCTACGCGACCCTGGGCGGCGTCTGTCTGAACGTCGGCTGTATCCCGTCCAAGGCGCTATTGCATGCGGCAAAGGTTATCGACGAGGCGGAGTCCATGAGTGAGCACGGCATCGAATTCGGACCGCCGAAGATCGATGTGGACAAGCTGCGGGACTGGAAGGCCGGGGTGGTCGGCCGCCTCACCAAGGGCCTGGACGGCCTCGCCAGGAGCCGCAAGGTCCGCGTGATCCACGGCCGAGCCGGTTTCGTCTCGGATCATCATCTGCAGGTCGAGGGCGAGCAGGGCAGACAGGTCATCGCCTTCGAGCAGTGCATCATCGCGGCTGGATCCCAGCCCTTCATGCTCCCGGATCTGCCCGATGATCCCCGTATCGTCGATTCCACGGGTGCACTGGAGCTGGGAAAACTGCCCAAACGCATGCTGGTGGTCGGCGGCGGCATCATCGGACTGGAGATGGCCTGCGTCTACGACGCGCTGGGCGTCCAGGTGTCCGTGGTCGAGCTGACCAAGACCCTCATGCCCGGCTGCGACAAGGACCTGGTGCGGCCGCTGCAAAAACGTATCTCCCAACGCTACGAAGCCATCATGCTCGGCACCAAAGTCACGGGCATGAAAGCCATGAAGAGCGGTATCAAGGTGAGCTTCGAGGGCGACCAGGCGCCGGACAAGCCACAGACCTATGGCAAAGTGCTGGTGGCGGTGGGCCGCACGCCCAATGGAGGCCGCATCGGCGCCGACAAGGCCGGCGTGCGCGTGGACGAGCGGGGCTATATCCCCGTGGACAAACAGATGCGCACGAACGTGCCCCACATCTTCGCCATCGGCGACATCGTCGGTCAGCCCATGCTGGCCCACAAGGCCAGCCACGAGGCCAAGGTAGCGGCCGAGAGCGCAGCCGGACACAAGGTGGCGTTCGACGCCCGGGTCATCCCGTCCGTGGCCTACACCGATCCGGAAGTGGCCTGGGTCGGCCCCACCGAGGAACAGGCCAAAGCCGACGGAATCAATTACGCTGTCGGCAAATTCCCCTGGGCGGCCAGCGGCCGTTCGCTGGCCATCGGCCGGGACGAGGGGTTCACCAAGCTGCTGTTCGACCCGGACACGGACCGGGTGATCGGCGCCGGCATCGTCGGCACCAACGCCGGCGATCTCATCGCCGAGGCCGGGCTCGCCATCGAGATGGGCTGCGAAGCCGCCGACATCGGCCTGACCATCCATCCCCACCCGACCCTGTCGGAGAGCGTGGCCATGGCGGCCGAAGCGTTCGAAGGGACCCTCACCGAGCTGTATATCCCGAAACGCCGGTAGCTCCGCCGCCTTCCGGCGGGCCGGTTTGCTGCCCGGATGATCAAATGTCGCCGATGGCCCGGGCGGCATCCGGCTCAACCGGCCGCATACTCTTACGCACGCCGGCGTCGGCGCCCGAGGATGCGCCAGCCGGCGAGCAGGCCCAAGCAGAGGACAAACGCCGGCGAGACCGGGCCGCCACCCCCGCCGCCGGGGTTGGGCGGCGCAAGGGTCTCGGTGATCAAGGTCATGTTGCCCGGGTCGAATGCAAGATCGGTGATGTATTCCTCGCCGAAATCCACTTCCACCAGGGGATCGGTGCTCGGCACGTTATTGGAATTCTGGATCCGGCCATTGCCGTCCGCACGGAGCTCGAGCAGCGCAGGGTGGAATCGCCCGTTATCGATCTCGCGGCCATTGAACGTGAGCACGACCCCTCCGCCCACCAGTTCCGCCGCCTGCACGCCATCGTCGAGCACGGCCGAGGGGGCGATCTCGAAACTGAGCGAACTGCCCTGGGCATAGAATTCGGTGCCGCTCATGCTCCGTTGCAGGTCGAAAGCCGTAAATCCGGAGGGCGTTCCCGGCTCGAGGACTCCGCTGACCTGATAATTGACGGTGACAATTTCCGGATCCACATAGGCACCGACAGCGAGCGGCTCATCGATCTCGACCGTGATGGTGAAGAATCCCACATCGCTGAATCGTGGCGTGACCTGATAAGCATCGCTGCTGGTGGAGAAAGTCATGGTCTGGGCCTGGGCGGCGCCGGTCGCAGCCAGACCGATTGTCAGCACTGAAAGGAATCGGAACATCGGGCCTGCCTCAAAAAAAAGCCCGGACGCCGTCATGGCGGTCCGGGCTTGCGGTCGTTGGATGACGCCGTGATCGGATCGGCGAGATCACTCGTCGCCGAACACCCCCAGCAGATGCAGCAGGCTGGTGAACAGGTTGAACAGCGCAACGTACAGCGTCACCGTGGCCATGATGTAGTTGGTCTCGCCGCCGTTGACGATGTTGCTGGTCTCGAACAGTATCAGCCCGCACATCAGCATGACGAACATGGCGGAGACCGCCAGGGCCAGCATGGGCATCTCGAAGAAGACGGCGCCGAGACCCAGCAGGAACCCGACCAGGATGCCGGCCATCAAGAAGCCGCCCATAAAACTGAAGTCACGCTTGCTGGTCAGCGCATAAGCGGACAATCCGAGGAAGATCGCGCCGGTGGAGCCGAGCGCCATCATCACCAGTTGGGAGCCGTTCGGCAGCGACAGGTAGGCGTTGAGGATCGGCCCCAGGGTCAGCCCCATGAAACCGGTCAGGGCAAACACGCTGACCAGACCCCAAACGCTGTTGCGCAGTTTGGTGGTCAGGAACAGCAATCCGAAATAGCCGACCAGCGTGATGATCAGACCGGGATGCGGCATGTTGGTCACCATCGCCAGACCGGCGGTGGCGGCGCTGAACAGAACCGTCATCGACAACAGCAGATACGTGTTGCTGACGACCTTGTTGGTCGCGACAGTCCGGGTTTGTGCGCGATCGATAGTGGTCGCTCTAACTTCCATTTCCATCCCTCATATTGCCCAGGGCATAGTGCATCGGTTCATTGCGAGCATGCGGGAGTCCCGTCGGCTCACTCCAGAACCGCTAATGTTACCAGAGAGATTTGACCGGACCGCGCCCCGGATTGTTCCCCAGTCCGACGGTCGCAATGGAGACAGCAAGAGGCAAAAGAAAATTATTGTTTATTAATTAGTTAACGCTGGTTCATCAATTAGATTCTTATATAAGGCCAGGGTCTCGGCAATGGTGTCACGAACGTTGAAATGACGGTCGATGCGCTGCCGGCCCTTGCGGCCCATGGCCTCGGCTTCGGTCGGATGCTCGCAAAGATACTGGATCGCGCGAGCGAGGGCCGGTGCGTCCCCGGGCGGCACGACAAAACCCGTTTGCCTGTCCACCACCAGTTCGGCGGAACCGCCGGTGTCGGTGACCACCGTGGGCACGCCGTAGACCATCGCCTCGATCACCGTCTTCGGCAGACCCTCACGCTTGGTCGAGGCGAGGATCGAAGCCTGGCAGGCCGCGATGAGTGCGCAGGCATCCGGCCTGAACCCGGCCACGTGGATTCGTTCGCCCATGGGGCTGTCTTCGATCAACGCCCGGAGTTTCGGCTTGTCCATATTCGCCCCCACCAGCAGCAGGTGTATCGGTAGGTGCGGGGACAGGTGACGGGTAGCCTCGATCAACACATCGATCCCCTTGCGAGGTCGGTAGTTGGATACGGCGCCGACCACGAATGCGCCGGCGGGGATGCCGAACTCGGACAGGTCCGCCGGGGCATCCCGATACCATGCGAGGTCATGGCCCTTGTAGATGGTGACGACGCTTTCGGGATCGGTGCGCAGCGCACGCAGGTCGTCGCGGACGGCGTTGGCCACCGCCACCACGCGATCGATGCGGGGATTCAGGTGGGTGAGCCAGCAGACCGGGTCGTAGCGATGGATATTGCCGGTCTGACCCCGGTAGCTCACGACCTTGACCGGCAGCTTGCGCGCGGCCATCAGGCCATTGGCGACGGCCTTGTTGTTGAACAGGTGCAGGATATCGTGCTTGCCCGCAATCAGGGCGTCGCGGATGACGTCGACCGCGCGCCGATCGAACTTGTGCCTCGGCACAAAGTCGATCACGCGGATGCCGGCATCTTCCATGGCCGGACGATAGACCGAGTCCCCCTGGGTCATGATCTCGCATTCGACGCCGGCCCGGGCCAGGCCCAGCAGGATCTCGGCCTCCGGCCGGATGCTGTTGAGCGTGTCCTTGTGCGAGGTGATCCAGAGCGCTTTCATCGATCGCCGCTTCCTTCTGCTTGCTTCACCCCCACGGCCATGGCTGAGCGGGCTGCAGCCTAGGCTACTCGGCGCATTGCGCGCGGGCAACGGGAGGGCGGTGCGGTGGCGAGCGCGGGGAGGCAGAGCCCCGCCGCCCGCGGGTCAGAAGCGCCAGGTGAATCCGATAGAGGGCAGCGTGGGCAGATAGTCCCGGGTCTGCAGGGCCAGATCCGGCGGCATCAGGCCTTCCTCATCTTCTTCCAGCTCGTACTCCACGCAACAATCGTTGTTGCGGTCGAAGATGTTGGTCACCTCGAGGAAGGCGATAAGGGTGCTGTTAGGTAACCTGAATTCCCGGGCGACCCGGGCGTCGATAGAGAAATAATCGTTCAGGTTCTCGTCATTGCGCCGGCCGGTTGTCACCAGACCGATGGGCTCCGCCTGGATCAGTTCGACTTCGGTGGTCGGCCAGCCGCTGCGGTAATTGCCGGCCACGGACACGGTCCAGCCGCCGGACTCCCAGTTGAAGCCTCCCGAGTAGGCCTCGCGCTGGTCCCACGCTCTGGGGATATCCTCCCCGAACAGCCGGTCCTCCACCCGCGCCCAGCTATAGCTGAGCCACCATCCGAACGGGCCCTGATGACGGCGGATCAGGGATGCCTCCAGGCCATAGGCGGTGGCGCCGTCGGGTGCGACCTCGATGCGGTCGGGGGTCAGTTCCGGCAGCAGCACCCGGTTGTAGAGCAGGTTTTCGAAGCGTGGGCGCAGGCGGTCGAATTCCTTCCGGTACGCTTCCAGCCGCAGGTCGAGACCCAGAAATTGGCGCCGCTCGATACTTGCCACCAGGTGGTCGACGCGCTGGGCGTCGAAGTAGCGCGTCACGCCATCCGAAATCTGCAGTTCATCGATCCCCTGGGTCTGGTAGTGGCGGCCCCAGCCGGCCCGCAGCGTCGTGTTGTCGCCGATGTCGTACACGAGGCCGACCCGGGGACTCAGCAGATCCTCGTCGTCCTCGGTCAGGGTCTGGCGATCCCAACGAAGTCCCAGTTCGGCGGTGAGCAGATCAGTCAGCCGCCAGCGCGACTCTCCGTACAGCCAGTAGTGGCCCCCGTCCGGGTCCAGGTTGAAATCGCGGCTTCGGGCCGGGTCGGTCGGGGCGCCGGGGGTGAGGAAGAGCAGGTCGAACACGGCTTCGTCCGTGTAGTCGTAGTCGCCCTCGGACCAGGACAATCCGCCGCCCGCACCGAGCTGGAGCCAGTCGTTGACGCGCAGCCGCCAATTGCTCTCCAGACCCTCGATGTTGAAGGTACGGTCGTCGTCCATGGAGCCCGTACTGATCCCTTCTTTCTCTACGGTGCCTTTCCGGTTGCTGTTGATGTAGGTATGAGACAGGATGGTCCACCCGCGCAGATCCGGGGTCGGCTCGTGATCCAGGCGGACCCAGTAATAGACATCACGGTAGCTGGCGTCGGCCTTTTCCTCGCTGTCGGTGTCGGAAAGAGATATATCGTCATCGAAGAACAGGACATTTCCGGTCACGCGCAGCGTATTGGTGGCCTGAACACCGAATCGGGTATAGATATCGAAGTAGCTGGGATCGCCGATATCGGGATCGATCACGTCCAGCACCAGGTCGAGATTCCCGCGGCGGGCCGAGACCGCCCAGTCAACACGTCCGTCGTCGGACGAACCTGCGGTCATCACGGATGAGTTGAACAGACTCTGGGAAATCTCGTGCTCGCGTCCCACCGGCGGCTCCAGAGAGTGGATGTCGATGACCCCGCTCATGCGATCCCCAAAGACGATGGGAGCACTGCCGGTGTAGACATCCATCCCGCGGATAGTGGCCGGGTCGATGGCGCTGAACACGCTCTGGAAGTCTTTGAGGTGAAATGGATTGCGCAGCCGCATGCCGTCGAACAGGACCAGATTCTCGTCGATGTCGCCGCCCCGCAAGTGGGATTTGGCGGACCAGCCATTGGTGGCGGCGCCCGGCAGCCGGGCGATCGAGCGCAGCGGGTCGTCGCCCAGATCGGGCAGCTGCTCGATCTGGTCTACCGGCAGGAAAAAGCTAGCTGTGATGCCGCGCTGGGCCAGGTCGTAGCGGCTGGCGTTGACGACCACCGCCCCGAGTTGCCAGACGTCCGGCATGTCCACGTTCAGCTGGACCACGCTGATCCGGCCCGGCTCGACCTCCACCGAGGCGCTGGCAGCGGCCGCGCCGCCTTCATCCTGCGGGATGCGCACCGTGTGCCAGCCGGGCGTCAGGCCACGGAAACTGAAATGGCCCCGGTTCGAAGTCAGGGTCTTCTCCATCCCTGTATCCAGTGCGACGGTGGCCCCACCCACCCGCCGTCCGGTGCCAGACTCCCGGACCACGCCGAGGATCGAACCGGTTTCCTGCGCTGCTTCCGCGCCCTTGCGCACGATCAATACGCTGTCCTGCGGACCGGATTGCAGGGTCAGCCCGTAGGGCCTGATGATCTCCTCTAGCAGTTCACGGCCTTCCAAAGGCCCGGGTTCCGTCTTGACCGTCATCCACGGTCTCACCAGATCGCTGCTGTAATAGACCTCCAGACCGGCGGCTTCGATGTCGGTGATCACGCCGATCAGCGAACGCCCGGACATGGGCCGTTCCTGTGCCCGGACCGGTCCGACGAGGCATTGCGTCGCCAAAACGAGCAGGACGGCCAGCGGCGCGATCGCGATCGAGCGTGACCTCACCCGGCCGGGTGAGTGCCGGATCCTGATGTGCAGTCCGCCGCTACGGTGTCCCGGCATCGATCAGGATCTCGTTGCCACCGGTGACCAGATAGTGGAAGTCCGTGGTCTGCAGCATCACGCCCAGTGCCTCCATGGGCATCAGCCGCCGGGGGCTCCCATGGAGGATCGTGCGCTGGGCGCGGGATTCCAGTTCGGGCCGGGCAAAGTAGATCTGCCGGCCGGTCTCTCTGGAGACCCAGTCCAGAAGCGTCGACAGGGGCTGATCTTCCGCATAGACCGCGGGCGCCACCGCCTGCACCCACTCCCAGCCCGGATCGTCGGGGGCGATGCTGGCCCGCTGGACGGAACCCTGGGCGAGGACAGTCAATTCTTCACCTGCCGTGGTCTCGAAGTCCTGTAGCCGGGTGCTGATCGCCACCCGTCCCTCGCGGACCCGGATCCTGGATCCGAGCTTGCCGCGCCGAACTTCGAACTGGGTCCCCAGATGACGTACCCGGCTGTCCGGGGTGACGATCTCGAGGTCTTCGGCCGCGCCATCGCGGGAACCGGTGTCAAAGTACACGGCTCCGGCCGAGAGAAGGACGCGGCCGCCCGTCTGGAATTCGACTTCGGACCTCGCATCGATGCGCAAGGAGCCGCCATCCCCTAGCAGCACTCCGGCGGCGCTTTCCGGACCGGTCCGCAGACGCGCCCCCTGAGTCACGGGCACCGGTTGCGCCGGGTCCAGCCAGGACCAGTCAGCGTCGTCGGCGGCCCGGATCATGGCGGTGCCCAACACTGCGTCAGTCGTCGCGACCCTCGGGAATGGCATCGCCGGTTGACGATCCTGCAACAGCGTCGCCGCCAGTATGGCCAGGCTGGCGATGCCCGCCGCCAGGGTTGCGAAGATCCTGCGCTGCCGCCGGCGACGTTGCCCCTGCCAGGCGACAGTCGCGGCGCCCAGTACCTTTTCATAATCGGCTTGCGGCGGCGGCTGTCTGGAACCGGCAGCTTTCAGCAGCATGGCGAGCACGTCGTCCCCCTCGTTCCGGGCGGGCTCGTTGTGGTGAGGTGTGGTGTATTTGCTCATGGCTTGCAGTCTGGTTTCAGGATCCCATCAGTCCTTCGAGAGCATCTTCACATCCGCTCAGCGCCAGAAACGCCTCGCGGAACGCCAGCCGGGCCCG
>CBDTYJ010000027.1:0-16767 GCA_965364575.1 uncultured Gammaproteobacteria bacterium | reverse complement strand
TGTTCCTCGCCGGCTCCGATCAGCGCCACGGAGCGGGGCTGAAAGATATTCGCGATATCCAGGCCGAAGCGTTGTTTCGGGGGCTTTTTCATAGACTCGCTCGATTTGCCGATCTTGAGTATGCCAGTAGACTCATGGCCGGATATTGACCTGGAGCGTGTTGTTGGCCACCGCATTGATTACCCATCCGGCCTGTCGCAGCCATGAGATGCAACCGGGGCATCCGGAGTGTCCCCGCCGGCTGAGCCTGATCGAGGATCAGCTGCGGAGCGAGGGCATCGACGATTTTCTTCGTCATCATGAGGCGCCGCTAGCCAGCCGCAGACAGCTGGAGCGCGTGCACGACCCGGATTACCTGGACAGACTTGCGGCGACCTCGCCCGTCGAGGGTCTGGTGCAGCTGGATCCTGATACGGCCCTCGGCCCCCATACCCTGGAAGCGGCCATCCACGCCGCAGGTGCGGTCGTTCGCGCGGTGGATATGGTCATGACTGGCGAGATCGACAATGTCTTCTGCGCGGTCCGGCCACCGGGCCACCATGCCGAACGGGCCAGTGCCATGGGCTTCTGTTTCCTCAACAATGTCGCGGTCGGGGCGGCTCATGCACTGGCGGCCCACGGCCTTTCCCGGGTGGCTGTGCTGGATTTCGATGCCCATCATGGCAACGGGATCGAGGAGATCTTTGCGGAGGAGCCCCGGGTACTGGTCTGTTCCACCTACCAGCACCCCCTCTATCCCTTCTCCGGGGCACCCAGCATACCGGGCCGGTTTATCAACGTGCCGCTTGCTGCCGGCACCCGTGGTCAGCCGTACCGGGACGCGATCGTCCAGCACTGGCTTCCGGCGGTGGACCAGTTCCGGCCCCAGCTGATCCTGGTCGCGGCCGGATTTGACGGCCACGCCGCTGATCCGACCACGGACTTGATGCTCAACGAGCGGGACTATGAGTGGATCACCCAACAGATCCTGACGCTGGCCGCGCGCCATTCCGGCGGCCGTCTGGTATCGGCTCTGGAGGGAGGTTATGCGGCTGGCGCTCTGGAGCGCTGCGTCGCAGTCCATATCCGTGAATTGGCGGGGCTCTGATCACCGGCGAGCCTTGTTGACGGGCTCCCGGCCGCCAACCATGCTCTGAGTGTAAGGATCTGCAACACAGGTGATTTCATGGCCACCGCGGCGATCCGGCATGTGCCCAACGCCATCTCGTTGGGCAGGTTGTTCTGCGTGCCTTTGCTGGCCTGGCTGGCCTGGATCAGGGCCGAGATGCCCTTCGTCTGGCTCACGCTTCTGGCGCTGGCCAGCGACGGCATCGACGGCTGGGTGGCGCGCCACTTCGACTGCATCTCCCGCCTCGGATCTCTGCTTGATTCCATCGCCGACGCGCTGCTGATGCTGGTTATCGGTTACGGCACCTGGGTGTTCCACCCGGTCGTATTCACGGATTACAGCTGGCTGATCGCTCTGGTCGTCGGTCTTTGGCTGCTCGAGCATCTGCTGGCGCTGCTCCGTTATGGGCGTCCATCGAGCTTCCACACCGCGCTCACCAGGTTTGCCGTGGCGATGTTCGCCGTGTTCGTGGCGGTGATGTTCCTGCTCCGGTTCGAGCCCTGGCTGCTATGGATCGCTGCCGGTCTGAGCATCCTGGCGGTGCTCGAGCAGCTGACCATGATCTGGCTGTTGCCCGAGTGGTCTCCTGATCTCCGCGGCGGTCTGCCCGAGGCCTGGAGCCGGGCCCGCCGACGTCGGTGAGGGCCGGGAGACAGGCTTCATCCGGTCCCGGCAGGCCGGGTGCGGCGGGCCTGTCCGGGGCCGATGTGTTACCCTAAGTTCATGGCACAAGCAGCACGAACCTCAGCAAAATCCGCATCGGCGACCAACGATCCCTTCGAGATCGCCTCCATTACCAAGACCAAGGCCCCGGCCGGAATGGAAGCCGCGAGTTGGTACCGGTATGTCATCCGCCAGGGCAACAACAGAATCGACGGGCGCCGCCAGGGCAGCCTTAAGAACGTGACCAAGGCGGTCGAAGAAGTCGTCGAGCGGCTCAATGAGCGGCGCATGGGCAAGGTGGGCAGGGTCCACCTGACGCCGAGCCCGAAGCGCAAGAAGAGCTAGCCCCCGGTCTCTTCCCGGACCCACCCGCTGCGATCCGGTCTTCGCAGGCGGCGTCCGCCATCATCCGCGCGCCGGGTCCGATCGCCAGAATCGGAGTCAAAGCCGTGGATCAAATCGTGATCCCTCTCACGGCGCGACCCCTTAACGCTCGCGTAAAGTCCTCAGGGCACGCTGGAGCCGTTTCGATCTGCGAAACGACGCCTGCGGCGGAGGATTTGCGTGGCCAGAGCCTTGCCGGTTATCACGAGTGTCCTGCTGACCCTGATCTCGATCGGGCCGGCAGTTGCCGCCTGTCCGGGTCCGGACTGGGATGCGGTAGGCTACCGCGATGGCAACGAAGGCCAGCCGATGCACTGGATCGGGCGCTACAGCCGTCACTGCGCGGTGGAGGGCAGGGCATTCGACCGGGACGCCTATCTCTCAGGCCGCCAGCGTGGGCTGGAGAATTTTTGCCAGCCGGCCATGGCCTATGCCGCCGGTGCTGCGGGCGAACGGTATCTCGGCGCCTGTCCCCGGGAACTTGAACCCGCCTATCTGGACGCCTTCGTCGCCGGTGCCCGGATCCATTCGGTGCGCAGGCTGATCGAGCAGCTGGATCGGCAGGTGGCCTGGTACGCGGACCGGCTGCGATCCCCGTCGACCGACCCCCGTCGTCGCCAGGTCTTCGCTGAGGAACTGACGCGTCTGGCAGAGCGCCGGCGGGAATTCGAATCGCGGCTGGACCGGTATACGGAGCGCTTCGCCGCACTCGAACCCGGCCGCCCCTAGGGCTCCGCTACCGGCGATCCGGCCGGCGGCAGGAATTCATGCAGGGCGGCGCCGCCGAACGACGGCCACGCGGTCCAGGTCTTCTCCAGCTCCGGCAGCATCGCCTCCAGCGCTTCGATCCTGCCGTGGAATGTCGTGCGATCGGAGGTGACAGGGACCGAATAGGCCAGCGCGTAGCTGGGCCCGACGGGGTTGGATGCAGGGCCATGCAGCAGGATCAGCACTGGCGATCCTCCCATCTCGACCCGCCACAGGCGCCCCCGTTCGTACGGCCGGAAGTGCCAGCGCGTCTGCTCCGGTATGGGGCCTGCCTCCAGGGCGATACGGACGTAGCGCTGATGATCCGCGCCCCAGGCCAGGAACGGCGCCGCGCCGGCCAGGATCTGATCCGGATCGGTGCGGTAGTTCATCACCGTAATCCCGTCGACCAAGCCGGCCAGCCGTTCCAGCAGCGGTCCGTCCCCGGCCGCGAGGTCCGACCACCAGAACGGGATCGCCACCTCCATGGACATGGCCACGGCTCCGCGGAGAGTCATCAGGGTATCCAGATAGCGGTCCAACCAGCGGCCGGTATCAAGATTGAAGCCGGGAAGCAGGTACGGCTCGATGTCGTACTGGACGCCCGCCAGCCGCCGGTCCGGGGGCAGCGCGTCGTTGAATGCCGCCAGCGCCCGGCCCCGTGCAGCCATGTGGATCTCGCCGTCCGGGAGCACCGCCCTGGGATCGCCCTCCACGACCCAGACCGAGATCTGACGACGACCGGCATCGTCGATGAATTTCGCCAGGGGCATCGGGTCGTTGACCGAAAGCGGATCGCCGCCCAGTGGCACCGCGATAAAGACCGTGTCGGCACCCATGCGCTCCAGCCGTTCCAGCAGGGCTATCGGCGTTTCGATCCAGTCTTCTGCTCGCCATACCCAGGTGGCACGAGCGGGGGTTACAAGGCCAGGGGCCGGCTGTAGCGCCAGTCCGACCAGCCTCAACCGGGCGGCGCCGTCAGGGCACAGGACGCTGAACGCATGGTGGCCTGGCGAGATGGCATCCGGCAAATTGAAAGCGCCGCCCATGATCTCCGCCCCGGCAATCAACTGACCTACGATCAGCGGCGCCTCACGGCGCACGTCATCGGCATCGGAGAACCCCAGCCCGAAACGTCCGGTGCCGGCAAAATCGACGCGCACGCTCAGCCGGGCATTCCGGTCCAGGCGATATTTGTCCGACCGCAGCAGCAATCCTGCCGGGGCCTCGCCCGCCGCGCACGCGAGTTCGAGCTCATCGGCTTCGACTGACAGCGTGGCTCGACCCTCTATCCCGAATACACGGGCCTGATGGTCGTTGAGGAGGTTCTTTCCCAGCGGCGCAGTCGGGGGGCCGTCGACCTCTGTCGGTACGGGCCTGGCCGGGACGATCTCGCTGATCCTGATTTCGTCCCCAAGCTCCTGACCCAGCAGGCTGACCCCGGAATCGATGCCTGACGCCTCATGGGGCGCTACCAGGCCCGCCCAGCGTATATCGCGCGGCTCTGCGTCGATCTGCACTGCCTCGCAAGCTTCGGGTCGTGCCTCGCTGATCAGCAGATGCCGGCGATGGCCGTCCGGCTCCGTATACTGCCTCAGCGCACGGGCGCCGGACGGCGTTGCGGTGTCGCAAAGGGCCAGCCAGGCTGCATCGGCCCCGAGCGGAGCGGAGATCAGGGCGAGCCAGGCGAGCCATCCAGCCTTCCTCATTCCGCTGCGGATCCCAGGGATATCCGGACCGCGCCATCGAAGGCGCCGAGGACCAGGCGCGTACCGATCTGCTGCGCCGGTACCGAGTCCGGCGACACCGTCACGGCGCGGACACCGGTCGGCAGCTCCAGGGTCAGGCCGGCGATAGAAACCGGGGCGTCGAGCAGGACTTCGAATCCGGAGTCCACCCGCCGGCGGACATCGACGCTGACCTGGTCCCGGGCCCGCCACCAGTCACCCGTTTCGCCGATCGATCCGAACCAGGAAAACGGCTGCAGGGCATTGATCAGCTGCCGCTCGAATTCCAGTTTGTCGCCGAGCCTGTCTGTGTGGATCAACACCACGTAATGGCCGCCGTGTTCGGCGATCCGGCGGGCGACAGTGATGGCCTCGTCCAGTCGTTGAGCCAGCGGCGGCTCGTGTTCGTCCTCGATCGTCACCGGGAACTCCCACACCGGCACCTCGGCTTCGGTGCCGCGCCCGTAGTTGAGCCGGTATGGCAGATGGCTGAGGGTGTTGTTGGCCGATATGGTCGAGTCATACAGATAGCCGGTCGCCTCCAGTGCCTGGGGCAGGGCGAACGGATTCTCCAGATGACCTGCGCGGAACGAACGCACGGCCGGTCCGCCGGAGAAATGGTCCAGCAGGAATTTACTTACCCGCAGCTCCCCCAGCAGGGACGCGTCGTAGGCCCGGTCCTGCTCCAGCACGTAAGGGACGTAATCGGGATAGATCTCCCGTCCGCTGCCCAGGGGGAAGCTGGCGAATTGCCGGGAGTGCGAGACCGAGTGGCTGCCGATCTCCATGCCCATGGCAGCCAGCTCGGAGACGTGGTCCACGGTGTCTTCATTGAAGAAGATCTCGTCGTTCCAGTCGCGCACGTACTTGGTCTGGATGAAGTAGGTGGCGCTGACGCCCGCCTCCTTTTCCATGCGCGCATACTCCAGAGCATTGGCCAGAGATTTGTTGTAGTCGATATCGTGGGTGATGCTCACCGCCAGATCCCGGTTCCAGGGCACCGGGCGGAGGGTCACCGCACCTGGCTGGCCCCTGCGATAGATCCGTCCCAACAGGCGGAACAATACGTCCAGAGACGGTTCGAATCCGTTTGCATAGCTGCTCGATACACCCTCGAGCCGGTAGTTGTGTGCCTTCAGCGTGAGGACGCCCGGATCGAATCCGAGTGCGACAGCGTTGCCTCCGCTATAGGCTCTATGGGTGATGGCCGCCGTGCCGTCTTCATAGGTGGCTACCGGCGTATAGCGCGGACCCAGATACGCATGGGTCCCGAGACCCTTCGAGGCCGGGCCAGGGCCGCCGATGCGGACCTCGGCCGCGTCCGGGATCAGGCCTTCAGTCAATGGCGATCCGTGGTCGAAATCAAGCCGGAAACGTTCCCGGCCGGGAACGGCGCGATCGAAACCGAAAACCTCCTCCAATCCGCCGCCGAGTACGTTGACTCCGATCAGGGTGCCACCGTCACGTACGTGAGCAGCGAGCCCTGTCAGAGCCTCGGGCGGCAGCACGCTACCCGCGACGAGCGGATAGACGAGTACGACCTCGTGCTCCAGTGCGCGCTGCCAGTCATCGGTCATCACGAACGGGATACCCGCGCTCCTGAAGCCGTGGGCCAGCCCCAGCCATCCGGATTCCGGATCGCTCAACAATATGGCGAGACGGCTGCTGTCCCCGTCCGAGAATCGACGCCAATCGGTCGGCTCCGGCGGCGCGACCACGGAGTGCCCGCCAGGACCGCGCAGTCCTTCGAAAAGATAGACGTCGTCTTCCTGGAGATAGAAGCGGCCGAGCAGACGGGGTGCCACGATGCTGATCACGAGCAGCGTCACGACCGCCGCCGCCGTCCCGATGACGCCGATGCGTATGGCGCGCTGCACCGTCAGTGGCTACCGCTGTGATCGGAGGCGGGGCTGGGCTGAGCGCCGGGCTCGTGCCCCCTGGACCACTCCCCTCCGCGGTTCATTTCGCCCCACTGGGCCTTGCTGCCCACCAGCCATTTCAGCAGCCCGATGAGGCGCCACAGGGCGTTGAGCTGGCGATAACCGAAATTCTCGAATATCGCCGCCCCGAACAAAAGCACGGTGTTGCGGAAACCCGGGTAGACGTGGAAGGAGATCTCTTCCAGCATCAAAGCGCTGGTGGACAGCAGCATCCCGAGGCAGATGGCGCAGAGCAGGAATGCCAGGAATGCCTCGTAAGAGATCCATCCGTTCCAGAAGGCGACGCCGACGAACAGGTATCCGCCGACTTCCAGCAGCGGCCCGAGGAACTCGAACAGGAATATAAAGGGGAAGGCGAGCCAGCCCACGGCGCCGCCGCGGGGATTGAACATCAGACTCTGATTGAGGGTCAGGCTCTCGGCCAGACCACGCTGCCAGCGGATCCGCTGGCGACCCAGGGTGCGCAGATCCTCCGGCGCCTCAGTCCAGCAGATCGGGTCCGGCACGAAGGTGATGCGATAGCGTTTCTTCTGCTGCCGCAACATCCTGTGAAGCCGCACCACCAGTTCCATGTCCTCGCCCAAGGTATCTGTACGGTAGCCGCCGCTGGCGACAACCACCTCTTTCCTGAAAAGGCCGAACGCGCCGCTGATGATCATCAGCGCATTGAGCGGCGACCAGCCAAGGCGGCCGAACAGGAAGGCCCGCAGGTACTCGACGATCTGCAGCAGCGCCAGGGTCGAGTCGGGCAGACCGATCTTCTCGATGAACCCGTCCCTGACCCGGCAGCCATTGGCGATACGGATGGTGCCGCCACAGGCCACCGTGTCCGGGTCGTCGAGGAAAGGCTGAAGCACGCGATACAGGCTGTCGGGCTGCAACACCGAATCGGCATCGACGCCGCAGAACAGCGGGTAGCGTGCGGCGTTGATGCCCGCATTCAGGGAGTCGGCCTTGCCGCCATTTTCCTTGTCCAGTACGCGGATGTTGGGATGGACAGTCGAGCGGTAGATCGTCTTCACCGTCCGGGTGGCGATGCGCTGGCGGTAAGCCTCGGGGAACGGCACCAGGGAGAATTCGTCGATCAGCTTCTTCAGCGTCGCGTCCTTCGAACCGTCGTTGATCACCACGATCTCGTATTCCGGATAGCGCAGCTGGAGCAGGGCGCGGACCGAGGTGACGATGGTCGCAGCTTCGTTGAACGCCGGCACCAGGATGCTGATGGGCATCTCGTGTTCCGAGTAGACCTTTGGCAGGCTCTCGACACGGCGGCCCTGGAAGTGCTCACGCATACCCAGCAGGGACACCAGGTTGAGGCCGATATAGCCCGCATTGAGCAACAGGAAGTAGCTGAGGAACACCCACTGGGCCGCGAAGATCAGGTCCTGGGTGGTCATGCCGCACGCTCCGCGATGACCTGATCCATCATGTCGCGCCCGAAGCGGTCATCCAGCCGCTCCCGGATGCGCTTCAATTCTTTCCTGTCCATGAATGGCAGCCCGGTCAGGGCCTGGGCCGCACGATAACGGACCCACCATTCCGTATCACAGAGCAGACGCTCCAGCAGCCGCTTGTCCTGCCTGTAGCCGATACGGCCCAGTACCGTGGCCGCACGCATGCGGATATGCCAGCGAGGATGATTCACCAGATGCCGGACCTGAGGCAGCTCCAGCGGGCTATCGGCCACCCGCAGGCAGACCGCCGTCACCCGGTCGTCTACCGATCGCCGCAGCATCTCGTGGACCACCTTTCCGGCGATGGAGCGATGCACCGTGGGAAGGAAGCCGATCAGCCTGGTCGCTTCTTCCGGCGTGCCATCGAGGATCGCCTGCTGCAGGGGTCTGGATGTCGCCGCCGGCCCGGCCTCCCGCAGCAGGCTCGAGACCCGGGCCGCCGCCCAGTCGTCCCGCCGCGTCACGAGAGGCAATACCAGCGGGATCGCTCTGGCCGCGTCGATATTGATCAGGGCCTTGGCTGCCATCAGCGAGATCAGCGTATGTTCGGATTCAAGCAGCTCGAGGAGCCGGTCCCAGGCGCCGAGTTCGCCCAGGTGACCGAGCGTGGCGATGGCGATCAACTGGTCGCTCAGGCGACCATGGTTGAGCAGGCTCCAGGCCGCCCTGTCGATGTCCATACGCCTCGCCAGCGCATTCAGGCGCAGACCGGCGCTGCCGCGCAGGATGTCGTGCAGCACGTTCCATTCGTTGAGGAAGTACATCAGCGACGACTTCGGCAGGTCTGGCAGCGGCTGGCCTTCATCGTCTTCCGCGGTGCCGTCCGGCGCCAGCGCGATCCGCGTAAGCACTGGCCGCCATTGCTCGATGAATGCCTTGCGTCTGCGTTCCTGAGACAGCAGCCTGATCCTCAGGATCACGACCCACATGAAAAGCAGCACCGTCATCGCGCCGGCGACGAGGCTGCTATAGAGAGCGAATGCTATCGCCCGGTCAGAGCTGGCGACGAAGTCCCACACGGACGCCTCCGCGGTTATAGACATCACCCTGGCGATGCCAGATCACATCCCAGCTGATGGCCCAGTCCGGGTTCATCCAGTGCCGGCCCGTCAGACCGAGCGTGCGGGTGTTGCTCGTCAGCAGACGGTCCTGGCCGACGCTCTCGCTCTCTTCGCCGAAGCCGGCGAGCAGACCGATGCGGTTGCGGGCGCCGTAATAGCGATGGACGCGGCCGAGATGGCTGACCGACGTACCGGCGCCTTCCGGCCAGCCGACGTAGAGTGTGTAGGCGGCCTGCCAGTTCCCCCAGTAGCGTTCCGCGCCCAGATTCATGAGTTCGTAGCGGGAATCGGAATATTCCGCGTGGCGGAATCCTCCGCGCAGGCCCCAACCCCTGGCGAGGCTCCGCTGTAACTCTGCCGAAGCGGTCCACTCCGGGAGCACGTTGGCCGACGGCGCCACGCTGCCCTGGACCAGCAGAGTCCAGTCTCCATCCAGCGGCAGGTAGGCCCCGGCCATGAAATCGGATTCGCGCTCGGAGAAGCGGTCGATGGACTCGATGACCACGTAATAGGCCTTGCGCGGAGCCAGGGTGTGGCTGGCTTCCACGTAAACGCTGTGCCAGTCGTCGAAACCGTTATCCAGCGAATCGAAGGAATAGCCGACTTCGTAATCGGATCTCGGCTCGAAGTCCGGAGACGAGTCACCCGAGTCCTGCCATAGTGGCCAGCGGCTGTGGGGAAATCTGTTGCGAGCCTCTGCCGCCAGTGCGTCGTGACGGCGTCGGTTTTCGGCATCGCCCGTGGCCAGCAGCGCCTGGGACTCGAGCCGCCAGACGCCTTCATAATCCGGAGCCAGGGTGCGCGCCCGCTCCAGCAGAGGCAGGGCCTCCGCCGGCCGCCCGGACCACACGAAGACCTGGCTCTTGCCCAGCAGGTAATCGGCGTTGTCCGGGCTCTGGTCGAGCAGCTGATCATACTCCGCCATCGCCGCATCCCAGCGACGCGACCAGGCCAGGGTCCGTGCCAGCAGATAGCGCGCCTCTTCATCGCCCGGATACTCGGCCAGGCGCTGCTCCAGCACACCGATCGCTGCAGGGTAGTCGTCCCGATCGATGGCGGCGCGCGCTTCGGTGACCGCTTCGTCCGCCGCGCTCGCCAGGGGCGAGGCGAGTAGCAGTATCAGACACAGGCCGGCCACGGATCCGGGGCGTGAGCCCGCAGCGGCCAGACGTGCTCGAAGACCCTCTGTCATCACATCCATGATCAGGCTCTCACCGTGTCGCCGGTGCGCATGTGGCGTTTTACACGCGCCAGCAATTCACGCGGGTTGTAGGGCTTGCCGACATAGTCGTTGGCGCCCGCCTCCAGACCGCGCACCACATCCCGCTCCATGGTGCGGGCCGAAAGGACGATCACCGGCACCTCCCGCCAGCGCTCGTCACCGCGGATCTGATTCAGTATCTCGAAGCCGTCCCGGTAGGGCAGGACCAGGTCGAGCAGGACGACATCCACCGGCTCAGAGGCGGTGATGAAATCCGCCGCTTCGCGGCCGTCGGTACATGTGGTCGTGCGGAAGCCTTCCCGATCCAGCATGAACTCGAGCAGGTACACCACGTGCTCGTTGTCTTCAACGATCAGGGCTGAAGGTGCTTTCCGCTTTGTCTTCATCCAGACGCCTGTCCCTGGCCGTTTCCGAATGCCGGCCGCGAACGCGCCGGCGAGCGCGATCTCAGTCCCGGATATTCGCAGTTATGTCACATAGCTGAAGGGTCTGTGTCTCAGTTTATATAGGGTGTCGTTGCCGGTGTGATGCCGGTCACGGTTTTCAGCCGACAAAGCGTGAATCACGTCACGCTCGCCGATCCGAGCCGGCGCGCCGTTGCGCGACCGCTATACTTGCCGCCGGGACCCATCTCCCGGAGTACGTCCTGATGACCTGGATTTTTGTCGTCCTCGCCGGCCTGGCGGCCGCCGGAATAGTGATCTTCAATCGCCTGGTCGCGGACCGTAACCAGGCGCTGGCGGCGTGGAGCGATATCGATGTCCAACTCACACGGCGGCACGATCTCGTCCCCCAGCTGGTCAAGGCCGTCAAGGCCTACGCCGGTTACGAGCGGGCTACGCTGGAGGCAGTGACGGAGCTGCGTGCGCGGAGCGAAGCGGCCCGTCATCTGGCGGACAAGGCGCGGATCGAGGACGAGATGGTAGCGGGGATCGATCGGCTGGTCGCGCTGGCGGAGGACTATCCCGACCTCAAGGCGGACGAGAACTTCCTCCAGCTGCAGCGGGAACTGGCCGCAATCGAAGACCATCTGCAGTATGCCCGACGGTTCTATAACGGCTCGGTGCGGATCTACAACACGAGGCTGGAATCCGTGCCGGATTTCATCGTGGCCCGGGCATTCGGGTTCCGGCCACGGGAGTTCTTCGCCGCCACCGACGAAGAGGTCCGCGCCGTGCCTCGGATCGAGCTGGGGCAGGACCGTTGACGACCACGGCGCCGCGCTTTCTGGCTCCGATAGGGTTGCTGCTCGCCGGCTGCCTTTTGCCCGCAGGGCCCGTCAAGGCGGCGGAGCGGATCCTCGATTATCAAAGCGAGATCGTCGTCGCCGACGACGCGAGCATGAGCGTGGCCGAGCAGATCCGGGTCCGGGCCGAGGCTCGGGATATCCGACGCGGCATCTACCGGGATTTCCCCACGGATTACCGGGATCGGTTCGGCAATCGCTACCGGGTCGGATTCCGGGTCGAGTCGGTGACCCGGGACGGAGATCCTGAACCCTGGCGGGTCGAGGATCGTGCCAATGGCGTACGTGTCTACGTGGGCGATCCCGACCGGACTCTGAGCCCGGGTGTGTACGTCTACGAGATCCGCTATCGCACAACCCGGCAACTCGGGTTCTTCGGCGACCATGACGAGCTGTACTGGAACGTCACCGGCAACGGCTGGGCCTTCCCCATCGATCGGGCCGGCGCCCGCGTCAAGCTGCCCCGGGACGTGCCGCCGGGAGAGATCGAGATCGTCGGGTATACCGGTGTCATGGGCAGCAATGCCCGCAATGCGGAAAGCGGCGTCCACGCCGGTACCGCCTGGATCGAAACCACCGTGCCGCTGGGCCCGGGCGAGGGCCTGACCCTGGTGGCCAGCTGGCCCAAGGGCTTCGTCCGGGAACCCACACGGGCCGACCGCCTGGGATTCCTGCTGACCGACAACATCGGTCTTCTGGTGGCGTTGCTCGGGTCCGGGGCAGCGCTGATCTATCTGCTCAAGGTGTGGCACCGCTACGGGCGTGATCCCCGGCCGGGCGTGCTGTTCCCCCATTACGAACCGCCCCGCGGTTTCTCTCCCGCCTCGGCCCGCTATATCCGCCGCATGGCTTACGACAACGGTGCCTTCACCGCCGCGGTGATCAACCTCGCCGTCAACGGGCATCTGCAGATCGAACAGGAGGATGACGATTACGTCTTGCGCCGGACCATCGGCGGCGGACGTCTGGCGCCGGGTGAGAAGGTGCTGCTGGCGCGGCTGTTCGAGAGCGGTCCGGTCATTGCGCTCGAACGCGACAATCACCAGACGATCGATGCTGCGCGCAAAGCCCATCGGCGGGCCCTGCGGCGCAACTATGAGCGGCTCTATTTCGTCACCAACTCACCGCTTCTGTTGCCTTCCCTGGCGCTGATGATCCTGATGGGCGGGGGTCTGTTTATCACCGGCGTGATGACGCCGGCGGCCTTCCTGGTGATCCTTCTGGCGCTTGCGCTGCACGGCTTGTTCTACTATCTGCTGCGCGCACCGACGCCACCCGGGCGTCGACTGCTGGACCGTCTCGAGGGCTTCCGTCTGTTCCTGGACGTGGCTGAAAAGGACGATCTGAATCTGCGTCATCCGCCGGAGCTGACGCCGGCCCTCTTCGAACGTTATCTGCCCTATGCCTACGCCCTCGGGGTTGAGCAGGCCTGGGCCGCCCGCTTCGCGGATGTGTTCGCGCGCATGGCGTTACGGCCAGGCGCCAGCTACCAGCCCGATTGGTACAGGGGGGAATTCGACCCGGCCCGGATCGGCAACTTCACCAGCACCGTCAGCAGTTCGCTCGGTTCAGCCATCTCCTCGGCCGCCACGCCCCCGGGTTCCAGCTCCGGCGGCGGAGGCGGTGGCTTTTCCGGCGGCGGCGGCGGTGGCGGCGGTGGCGGCGGCTGGTGAGATGCCCCGGACAGGGACCGGAGTGGTCGACTCAGGCTGCCAGCGTCTCCCGGAGCTGATTACGTTCCTCGTTCACCTCATCCATCAGTCGCGTGAGGGTCTCCAGCTTGAGTTTCATGCGCTGGGCGGCGGCGAGCTCGGGCGCCTCGGCGATCCCGCCCTCGTGCAGACACACGGCGATAGTGAGCACATCGCAGAGATCCGGATGCCCGACGCCGATCCGATCCAGCTGCCGGTAGTTGGCGACGGCTTCGATCGTGGCCTCCGGCAGCTCCCAGTTCTCGGCGATGGACCGGCCGATCGAGCAATTCCAGTCCTGGATCACCGTGTCTAGCGTCTCGCGGCCGATGCTGGCCTCTTCCCAATCCACCATCCGGCTCAGGATATAGACCGTCCCGACGTTATGGATCATGCCGGCCATCAATGCCTCGTCCGGCTGGCCGACATTGGTCTCCCGGGCGACGACGAAGGCCATGGCCGCCACATCGGTGCTGGTCTGCCACTGCTCCACCAGCTGGTCGGCGACCGGTCGCAGATGCTCCTGGCGCTGCATCTGGCTCAGGGCGTAGGTCCAGCAGGTGTTTCGTACGAGTTCGAAGCCAAGACGGTTGACCGCGAGCGTCACCTCGGTCAGCGGTTTGCCGGTGCGGTTGTACTGGGCGGAGTTAGCCATCCGCAGCAGGCGCGCGGCCAGCCCGGGCTCCGCACTGAGGGCCTTGCCCAGTTGCTGCAGGCTGCAGTCCGGATCATCCATCATCTTGCGCATCCGCACCGCGATATCCGGGAGATAGGGCAATTCGATGGTGCCGCCGGACAGCTCGCCGGCCAGCATCTCGACGAAGCGGAATGCTTCCGCCGAGGCGTCGGCGGCGGACTTTTCATCAGCGGGGGCCGCGGTCGCGGCATCTTCTTCGAGGGTCAGTTCGAATGGGGTCTCGCTCACGATGCTCTTCCTGAGTTGCTGTTCAAGATCCTTCTGGTTTCCCATATCGGCAGCACCGGGGCAGAGCTTTAGCGCATCCCGAGGCGAGGCGCCGCTTGCGGAGGAGCCAGGGAGCATGAACCGTCCCCGGCGCCGGGTCTGTACAAGCCCGGGCAAAGAATCCATGCTCGGTCCTGCGTGATGGAGACTCCCCGCGACAAGAATCCCGACGGTTCCGCCCACCGTCTCGAGGCGGCCCGCCGGATAGTGATCAAGATCGGTTCGGCCCTGCTGGTGGACCGCCGGGACGGGCGGCTGGCGGCAGACTGGTTCCGTACTCTGGTCCATGACATCGCGGTGCTCCGGGCCCGCGGTCAGGAGGTGCTGGTGGTGTCCTCGGGCGCTATCGCCCTGGGGCGCCGCCATCTGGGCCTGGGTGCCGGGCCCCTGCGCCTGGACGAGAGCCAGGCCGCGGCGGCGGCCGGCCAGATCCGGCTGGCTCATGCATGGCAGGAGGCCCTGGGCGAGCACGATCTCCCGGTCGCCCAGGTCTTGCTGACCCTGTCCGACACCGAGCGGCGCAAGCGCTACCTCAATGCCCGCGGCACCCTGCAAAAACTGTTGAGCCTCGGGGCGGTGCCGGTGATAAACGAGAACGATACAGTGGCCACCGAGGAGATCCGTTACGGGGACAACGACCGGCTCGCTGCCCGCGTGGCACAGATGGTCAGCGCCGATTGTCTGGTGCTGTTATCCGACGTCGATGGCCTCTATGACGCGGATCCGGTTCGCCATCCCGCGGCACGCCTGATCCCGGAAGTACGTGAGCTGGACGATCGCATCGTTGCGATGGCGGGCGAATCCGCCACCGACACGGGATCCGGCGGCATGATCACGAAACTGGCGGCGGCGCGGATCGCGCTCGGCGCCGGCTGTCATATGGTGATCGCCAGCGGCCGCCGCGCAAGACCCCTGCATGCCCTGGAGGCCGGTTCGCCCTGTACCTGGTTCGTGGCGGGAGACTCGCCCAACGGCGTGCGCAAGCAATGGATCGCCGGCAGTCTGAGCCCCCGTGGCGCCGTCCATGTGGATGCGGGCGCCGCCGCTGCACTGGGCGCGGGCAAGAGCCTGCTACCGGCGGGCGTGGTCCGGGTCGAAGGCCGCTTCGAGCGCGGCGATGCGGTCGTCATATACGGTCCGGACGCCGACGAGCTTGGCCACGGCCTCTGCGCCTACGGCGCCGACGAGGCCGGGCGCATCGCCGGGCGGCGCAGTGCAGACATCGCGAGCGTGCTCGGCTACCGTGGGCCCGACGAACTGGTCCATCGGAACGACCTGGCCATGACCCGGAGGAAAGCATGAAAACGCAGGGCCAAGCCGCTGCCGGAGACGACATCGCCACTGTCATGGACGCCCTCGGCGCGGCGGCGCGGGCGGCGGCGGGCGAACTCGCCCATGCCGGCAGCGAGCGCAAGGACGCGGCGCTGGCAGCCATGGCCGGGGGTCTGCGGACCGGTGCCGACCGTATCCTCGCCGCCAATACACGGGACATGGAGACGGCCAGCGCGCGCGGGCTGACGGCCGCCATGCTCGATCGCCTGCGGCTGGACGCGGACCGGATCGAAGCCATGGCCCGGGCGGTGGAGGCGATCATCGAGCTGCCGGACCCGGTGGGCCGGGTGATGCAGGAATGGACCCGCCCCAACGGTCTGCGTATCCAGCGGGTCGCCGTCCCGCTTGGCGTGATCGGCATTATCTACGAGAGCCGGCCCAACGTGACCGCTGATGCCGGCGCCCTGTGTCTCAAGTCCGGCAACGCCGTCATCCTGCGCGGGGGCTCCGAGAGCTTCCATTCCAGCCGCGCCATCCATGCCGTGCTCGCCGCAGCCCTGCAAACGGCGGGTCTGCCCGAGACCGCGATCCAGATGGTACCCACGACTGATCGGGCCGCGGTCGGCTATCTGCTCGGATCGATGACGGACTTTGTCGACGTGGTCGTGCCCCGCGGCGGCAAGAACCTGATCGCCCGGGTCCAGCGTGACGCCCGCGTGCCGGTGATCGGCCACCTCGAAGGACTGTGTCATGTCTACGTGGACAGGGCCGCCGACCCGGACATGGCCCGGGAGATCGTCCTCAACGCCAAGCTCCGCCGCACCGGCATCTGCGGTGCCGCCGAGACCCTGCTGGTGGACCAGCGGGCCCGGGAATCTCATCTGCCCGGACTTGTCGAGGCGCTGCTGGACGCCGGTTGTGAATTGCATGGCGATGAGACGGCCTGCGCCGTCGACCCCCGGGTACAGCCCGCCAACGAGGCAGACTGGAGCACCGAATATCTCGACGCGGTCATGGCGGTGCGGATCGTGGACGGCGTCGAGGGGGCGTTGGCGCACATCCATACGTACGGGTCCGGTCACACCGACGCCATCGTCACCGACGACGAGGCGGTGGCGGAACGTTTCCTGGCAGCGGTGGATTCAGCCATCGTGCTGCACAATGCCTCGACCCAGTTCGCCGATGGTGGTGAATTCGGCATGGGTGCCGAGATCGGGATCTCCACCGGCCGAATCCACGCCCGCGGGCCCGTCGGGGTGGAACAACTCACCAGCTACAAATATTGCGT
>CBDTYJ010000026.1:0-16987 GCA_965364575.1 uncultured Gammaproteobacteria bacterium | reverse complement strand
GCGCGGGTGTCGAGATAGAGACGATCCCCGAGCTGAGTGACGATGCGCTGATCGAGCCGGAAGCCTTCCGCCCTGGCCGGGGCGTCGATGCCGTACCAGGCTAGCAGCCAGCCGGCCCCGACGTAGCGTTCATCGAGCCCCAGATTGTCGGTGTGATTCAGGGCCAGCCCGGTGATCGTCAGCATTATCACGAACGCCGCAGCGGTGAGACCCAGGCGCCGGTGCCAGGTTGCGAGCGTGCCGCGGCGCCGCAGCCGCTTAGCGCGACTCATCGGCGGCCAGCGTCCGGTCCAGCAGCAGCACCATCCGCGCCAGGCGGGTCACCGCGCTGACCGACATGGTGGCCCCGGAGATGCCGTCGATGGGGCGATCCAGCTCCTTGTGACCGTTGAGCGTGGCGCCGTCGAATTGCGCCGTAAAGAAATCGTGGCGCACCTCCCAGCCTCGGCTCTCGCGGAAGATCAGCACCTTGACGCGCTCGATGCTGCCGCCGTTGACGACGATGCCGGTGGTGATGGGCTTCTCCTTACCGATCTCCTCGACGATCCAGGCGGTGCGGCCGCCGTCCGCCCAGTAACGGATGCGCATGGCGTTGGGGGGGTGGCCGAGAATGCCTGCCACCTCTTCTCTCAATTCCGGGGTGATCCACAGAGCCTTGACCGACGGGGGCTCGCCGGCAAAGGTCTCCCTGAGAAAGTCGTCCGGCTCCTGGTAGACGCCACGCGCCGCCGCAATTCCGCTGGCCCCCGCCAGGACAAGACTCAGCAGGCCGATGCGCAAGAGCCTGCCCATGCCATCGGACGGCGCCGGACCACCGTGGCCGGCGCGAGTCTCATCGGGCGGGGAATAACGCATTGGATTTTGCATAGCGGTCTTGGCGGCTTGACCGGGCCTCAGAACTGGTAGCCGATACCGAGGTTGAAACCGTTGTCGTTCTTGGCGCTGTCGTTGTCCTGCTGCTGGGCGTCGAACTTGAGCACCACGTCCGGGATCGGCCAGTAGTTGATGCCGGCATTATATTGCTTGAACTCGGTGTTGTTGGAGCTGCCCGCATTGTTGTCCCAGACGTTGTAACGGGCGAAAGCGCCGAACTCGCCCGGGATGGACCACAGACGTCCGCGTATGGAGGGCTCCACATACCAGCCCATCTGTTCGTCGCGGCCGACGGCGGCCGGATCGGATGCGGCGATCACGCCGGACTTGTCCAGATCCCAGCGGGCGTAAAGCGCACGCAGACCGAACGGGCCGCGGCGGATATCGGCGTGAGCCTCGAACAGGGTGGCGCTGACATTGAGATCACCCTGGGTGACATCGCTCTGGTACTGACCGGTCACGGCCAGCTCCACACCCGGCATACCGGTCCACTTGAGCCGGCCGGTCAGCGCACCGTCGTTGGCCCGGGCCTCGGAGACTTTGCTGCGACCGCTGCGGATCAGGAACGCCCGGCTGCCGCTCTGGGGCACGTCAAGCCCGGAACTGACCGCGAGGTTGTAACTGAATCCGGGGGCCAGCTCGCCGTGCAGATCGGCACCGCCCTCCCACCAGGTGGTGGGGATGATGTTGGTCTCGATGGGGTTGCGCTCGACGCCGTAGAAAGTCGGCGGCTCGTGGGTCTCGTTCAGGATCCCGACCGGCACGAGGAACAGGCCGGCGCGCAGGGCGTTGCGCTCGTTGAGGTCGAATTCCACATACGCCTGTTCCAGCTCGATCTCGCCGTTCTGGCCGTCACCGGCGATGGAGTGCTCCAGCTCCAGCTCCGAGACGAAACGGATGCTTTCTGTGAAATCGTGGTTGAAGTACAGCACGAAACGGTGGAAGTCGATCTCCTCCTTGCTGTCCAGATTGTTGTAATGCAACTCGCCATAACCACCGATGCTGGTGCGGTCGGCCCAGTTGCCGGCGGCCGGTGTGCTGGCGACCTGCTCGAGGCGATCGCCGGTGATCTCGACCTTCTGGTCCGTCTCCGCCACCTTCTGGTCGGTCTGCTCGACTTTCTGGTTGGTGGCCTCGAGCTGGCGCTGGAGCGACTCGATCTCGCGCTGTTGCTGCTGGATGATGCGCCACATCTCCTCGGCGCTGGGCGGCTCCATGGGGTTCGAGGGCTCGTCCGACCAAACGGGCAGGACGGTGAGGCAGCCGAGGACGGCAAGCAGGCTGGCATGACGGAGGGAAAACATGATCTGACCCCTTTGTTCGTGTTGTCTTTTGGCGCCGGAGAAACCGGCATGGGGTAATTCTAGGGGGAGTAGATGCAAATGACAATGATTCGTATTTAGATTAAATCTATGCTGGCAGGAGCCTTCTGCCCTGCCTGGCCTGGTTTATCATCCGAATCCGAACGAAATTCACCGCCCACAAGGAGCGATCATGGCGCTGAAACCGGTTCAGCAATGGCTCGATGAATACGGGGAGAGCCACCAGAACCCCACCAACAAGGCCGTGCATTGGGTATGCGTGCCGCTCATCGCCCTGAGCCTGATCGGCATCCTCTGGTCGCTGCCGGTGCCCACGGCGTTCCGGGATATATCGCCGGCACTGAACTGGGGCGTGTTGTTCATGATGGCGTCCGTGGTCTACTACTTCATCCTTTCTCCGCCGCTTGCGGTGGGGATGATCGGCGTCATGGCGGCCTTCACCGCCGCCCTGTACTGGCTGGACGGCCTGCAGACGCCGCTCTGGTGGGTATGCGCCGGGATCTTCGTATTGGCCTGGATCGGACAATTCATCGGCCATATGATCGAAGGCAAGCGGCCCTCGTTTTTTCAGGACATGCAGTTCCTGATGATCGGCCCCATGTGGCTGCTGTCCTTCGTCTATCAGCGCCTCGGCATCCGCTACTGATCCGCCTCGGCGGCCGCCCGCACCGCCGCCGCCACCGCCGCGTGCACCGCAGGATCGAGACTGGAGGGTACCAGTGCGCCGGGCTCGGCACAGTCGCCGATGGCTTCGGCCGCCGCCAGCAACATGGCGTCGGTGAAGCGCGTGGCTCCCGCATCCAGCACGCCCCGGAACAGGCCCGGGAATCCCAGCACGTTGTTGATGCTCTGACCATCGGCCGCAAATGCCGCGCCGGCTTCCACGGCGGCCCGGGGCACGATCTCCGGCTCCGGGTTGGACAGGGCCAGCACGATCTGACCCTTGCGCACCTGCTCCGGGCGGATCAGACCCTTGACGCCGGTGGTCGCGATGACGATGTCAGACTCGGCCATGATGCGGTCCAGGTCCGAAGCCTCACCGCCGATGCTCTCGAACCGGGCCACGGCGCCCGCATCCAGATCGGCGCCGAGGATCCGCTCGGCGCCGCGGGCGAATAACAATCGCGCGATGCCGATCCCGGCTGCGCCCAGCCCGATCTGCCCCACCAGGCTCGAAGATAGACGCTGATCCGCGATCCGGCCCGCGTTACGCACGGCCGCGAGGGTGACCACCGCGGTCCCGTGCTGGTCGTCGTGCAAAACCGGGATATCCAGGCGCTGCACAAGCGTCTGCTCGATCTCGAAGCACTCCGGCGCCCCGATATCCTCGATCTGGATGGCGCCGAAGGAAGGGGCGATCGCCACGACGGTGTCGATCACCCGCTGTGGGTCCCGGGAATCGATCAGGATCGGCACGCCGCTGATCCCCGCCAGGCTGGCGAACAGCGCCGCCTTGCCCTCCATCACGGGCAGCCCGGCCAGGGGTCCGATATCGCCCAGACCCAGGATGGCGGTCCCGTTGGTGACGATCGCGACGGTGTTCTGCAGGTTGGTGTATTCACGCGCCAGGGAGGGATCGCGCTGGATCGCCATACATACCCTCGCCACCCCTGGCGTGTACAGATCGCGCAGGATCTGCGGGCTGCCGATCTCTATGCTGCTCACGGTGCGGATCTTGCCGCCCCGATGACGGTTGAACACCCGGTCGGACTTGCCGAGCATGCGCGCATTGGGCAAGGCGTCGATGCGCTCGAACAGGCTCTCGTCGTCCGCCTCGTCCATCTCCAGGGTGATCTCCCAGACCGTGCGGGCCTGGTTCCGGCGGACTGTCGCCAGGTGTTCCACCACCAGCCCCGCCTCGCCGATCACGGTCAATACCTTGGCGAGGCTGCCGGGCTTGTGTTCGGCCTCGACCAGCAGAATCTCGGGGATCTTCATCAGGGTTCTCCTCAGGCCGATGCCCGACACGGGTCGGCGGAACGGCCCTCGTAATGTTCGACCATGACCCGGAACGCCACCGCATGCAGCTCGGCGGTACGGTAAGGCGTGTCCGCGTAGCCGCCGGACAGCAGCAGCACCAGGGGAATGCCGGCGGCGCAGATCCGGTCGATCACGAAACTGTCCCGGGCGGCCAGCCCGGCCTCGGTGAGCGCCATGCGGCCATAGCGGTCTCCCACCACCGGATCGACGCCCGCCAGGTAGAACACGCAGTCGGGGCGCGCCGCGTCGATCACCGCCGGCAGGATGGCCGCCAGGGTATCGAGATAACGCTCGTCCCCGCAGCCGCAGGGAAGCCCCACATCCAGACTGGAACGGGTCTTTCTTGCCGGAAAATTCTTCTCGCCGTGCATCGAAAAAGTATAGACGGCGTCATCGAGATCGAAGATGGCCGCGGTACCGTTTCCCTGATGGACGTCCAGGTCGATCACGAGCGCCCGGCGGATACGGCCATCAGCGGTCAGGCGACGGATGGCGATCGCGACGTCGTTGAGCACGCAAAAACCCTGGCCGTGATCGGGGAATGCGTGGTGAGTACCGCCGGCGAGATTGCCGGAGTACCCATCTTCAAGTGCCATCAGGCCGGCGTTGAGCGTCCCGGAAACTGCCAGTCTCGAGCGCCGCCACAGCGGTTCGGTCCAGGGGATGCCGAGACGGCGCTCCTCGGCCGCGCTGAGGTTGCCCGTGTCCAGCTTCCACAGATACTCCTCGGTGTGCACCAGCCGCAGCAGATCCAGATCGGCCTCCTTCGGCCGCACGATGTCGCCGCGGCCGATCAAGCCGCTGCCCCTCAGGATCGCGTGGAGGTCGGGGAACTTGGCCATCGGGAACGGATGTCCGGGCGGGAGCTCCACGTAATAGTCCGGGTGATAGCTGACGCGCATCCTTATCCTCGAGACGATTGCCGGGCCGGCCGGCGGTTTACAGTAACACGCGCCCGAGGCCGGATCCGGCCGATCCGGGACCGGCGGCCGGCGGGATCCGGGTTGCCGGTTTTCGCCGCCCGGATGCCACCGTCACCGCGGTTCCGGTATCATCAGGGGTCTTTGTCAGAGGCCTCAGGTCCACCCCGGAGCGTATCTTGTCCGCTATCAACCCCATGGATTTTTACGACGTCCGCGGCCAGCTTTCCGAAGAGGAACAGATGGTCCAGGACAGCGTCGCCCGCTTCACCGACGAGAAGGTGCTGCCGATCATCCGCGAGGCTTTCGAGGAGCACCGTTTCCCGGCCGAGCTGGTGCCGGAGATCGCGGCCCTCGGGCTGTTCGGATCATCGATCGACGGATACGAGTGCGCGGGCCTCAACTCGGTCTGTTACGGGCTGATCTGTCAGGAACTGGAGCGCGGCGACTCGGGGATCCGCAGCTTCGTGTCGGTCCAGTCCAGCCTCTGCATGTATCCGATCCACGCCTTCGGCAGCGACGCCCAGAAAGACCGATGGCTGCCGGCCATGGCGCGCGGCGAAGCGATCGGGTGTTTCGGACTGACCGAACCTCATGGTGGTTCGGACCCCGCCAACATGAAGACCCACGCCAGGAAAGACGGCGGCGACTGGATCATCAACGGCGCCAAGATGTGGATCACCAACGGCTCCATCGCCGATGTGGCCGTGGTCTGGGCCCAGACCGACGAAGGGATCCGTGGTTTCCTGGTCGAGAAAGGTACACCCGGATTCGATGCGCCGGAGATCCTGCGCAAGTTCTCGCTGCGGGCGTCGGTCACCTCCTCACTTTTTTTCGATAACGTCCGCGTGCCGGCCGAGAATATGTTGCCCGGCGTGAAGGGTCTCAAGGGTCCCCTGTCCTGTCTCACCCAGGCCCGGTACGGCATCACCTGGGGAGCGATCGGTGCCGCCCAGGCCTGCCTCAAAGAGGCGCTGGACTATTCCGCGGAGCGCGAATTGTTCGGCCGTCCCAACACCCACACACAGACCATCCAGCGGCGGCTGGCGGAGATGAGCCGGCGGATCACGACCGCCCAGCTGCTTTCGCTGCGACTGGGCAGGTTGAAGGATGCCGGCACCATGCAACCGGGGCAGGTGTCCATGGCCAAGTGGAACAACGTGCGCATGGCTCTGGACGTGGCCCGGGACGCCCGCGACGTACTGGGCGGTTCCGGCATCAGCGCCGAGTACTGTCCCATCCGCCACATGCTCAACCTGGAGAGCGTCGTCACCTACGAGGGCACCGAGACTATCCACGAGCTGGTGGTCGGCAAGGAGCTCACCGGTGTCAACGCGTTCTGAAACCGGTCTGGCCAAACCCGGCGCCCGGTCCATCAACCGGGCCGAGGTGGTCGACAAGAACTTCCTGGATTTCCTCGAGGCCTGGGATCAACCGGTACCGCCGGCGCCGGATCTGGAATCGCCGCTCCGGCCCGGATACGGCATCACCGGCGGCGAGTTCCTGGCCCTGTTCCGTTACCAGATCCAGTCCCGCCACATGGACCTGGTGGCGCGCGAGATGCGCGCCCGTAACGAAGGCTTCTACACCATCGGCAGCTCCGGCCACGAGGGTAACGCCGCGCTCGGTTACCTGAGCCGGATCGACGACCCGGCGTTCCTGCACTATCGGAGCGGCGCGTTCATGATGGCCCGGGGCTCGAAATTGAGCAGCGCCGATCCTCTCTACGATACGGCCCTGTCCCTGGCCGCCAGCGCAGAGGATCCGATCTCGGGCGGAAGGCACAAAGTCTGGGGCGGGCGGGATATCTGGGTACTGCCGCAGACCTCGACCATCGCCAGCCACCTGCCCAAGGCCGTGGGCACGGCGCTGGCCCTCGAACAGGCCGCGCGCATGGGCGTCACGCCACCGGTCGCCCGGGACGCGGTCATCCTCTGCACCTTCGGCGACGCTTCCGCCAACCATTCGGTCGCCGCCGGCGCGTTCAATGCCGCTCAGTGGGCAGCCCACCAGAGGCTGCCGGTGCCGATCCTGTTCGTCTGCGAAGACAACGGTATCGGCATATCCGTCAAGACGCCGGCGGGCTGGATCGAGACCAGTTTTTCGCACCGGCCCGGGCTGGATTTCTTCAGCGGTGACGGCCTCGACCTGGTCGAGTGTTATGACGTGACCCGCCGCGCCCTCGACCACTGCCGCCGCAGCCGGCGGCCGACCTTCCTGCACCTGAAGGTGAAGCGCCTGCTGGGTCATGCAGGCACCGATGTGGAGACCGACTACCTCACCCTGGAGGAGGTGGAGTCCAACGAGGCCTGTGACCCCCTGCTGCTGAGCGCCGAGATCGCGCTGGAGACCGGTCTGATGAGCGCCCAGGCCCTGAGCGGCCTCTATGAGACCTGCCGCCAGCAGGCCCGGCTCGCGGCCGGACGCGCGGCCTCGAGGCCCAAGCTCGCCACCCGCGCACAAGTCATGGCGCCGCTGGCGCCCTATTCTCCCGAGTCGGTCAACCGGGAAGCGGGACGCCCGGTGGAAGCGGCGGCGCGGATCGAGTCTTTCGGCGGCGAGCACCGGCTGCCCGAGGCGCAGCCGCCGCGGCACCTTTCGCTGCAGCTCAATCGCGCTCTCCACGACCTGATGATCAAGTACCCGGAGATGACCGTGTTCGGAGAAGACGTGGCGCGCAAGGGCGGCGTCTACACCGTCACTTCCGGGCTGGCCAGGCGTTTCCGGGGCAATCGGGTATTCAACACGCTGCTGGACGAGAGCACCATCCTCGGGCTGGCCCAGGGTCAGGCGTACATGGGTCTGTTGCCCTGCCCGGAGATCCAGTATCTGGCCTACTTCCACAACGCCTGCGATCAGATCCGCGGCGAGGCGGCGAGTCTCCAGTTCTTTTCCAACGGACAATTCGCCAACCCCATACTGATGCGCATCGCATCGCTGGGTTACCAGAAAGGCTTCGGCGGGCATTTCCACAACGACAACTCCTTCACCGCGCTGCGGGACGTCCCCGGTCTGGTGGTCGCCTGTCCCTCCCGGGGCGACGATGCTGCCATGATGCTGCGCACCTGCGCTGCCCTGGCCCGGGTCGACGGACGGGTGGTGGCGTTCCTGGAACCGATCGCGCTGTACATGGCCAAGGATCTGTACGAGGAGAAGGACGGCCGGTGGCTGTTCGAATACCCCCATCCCGACCGCTTCGTACCCCTGGGTGAGCCGCGGCTCTATCATCCCGACGCCGGCGATCTGCTGATCATCACCTATGGCAACGGCGTGCCCATGTCCCTGCGCGCCGCGCGGCGACTCGCGACCCGCACCGGCCGGCGTTGCTGCGTGATGGACCTGCGCTGGCTGAAGCCGCTGAATGCTGACTTTATCGCCGGCATGACCGAACGCTATGACCGGGTGCTGGTGGTCGACGAGGGACGCCGCACCGGCGGCATCGCCGAGGAGATCTTCACCGTCCTCGACGAGCAGGGAAAGCCCGGCGTGCGCAAGGCGCGGGTCACCGGGGCCGATTCCTACATCCCGCTGGGCGCGGCCGCCAATCTGGTGCTGGCCTCGGAAGACGATATCTACGAGGCGGCGAGGGAATTGCTCGATGTTGCGGAGGAGCCGGAGGATTAGCCCTGCGAGGCTCGCCGACACTCCCGGGCCGCTCCGATGAGTCGGCCATGAATCACGCCAGGACGAACCCGTACAGCCACCGCAACGTGCGCGCCCTGGCCGCGCCCATGATCCTCTCCAATATCACCGTCCCCCTGCTGGGTCTGGTGGACACGGCAGTGATGGGACATCTGGACGACCCCCGCTATCTGGCGGCGGTAGCGGTGGGTGCCACCATCTTCAGTTTCCTGTTCATGGGCCTCAACTTTCTGCGTATGGGGACCACCGGTCTGGCGGCCCAGGCCAGGGGCGCGGGCGATGGCGACCGGACGCGGGCGGTCCTGGCCCAGGCACTCCTGATCGCCATGGCCGTGGCGAGCCTGCTGATCGTCATCCAGCGGCCTCTCGGTCATCTGGCCATGTGGCTGCTCGCTCCCGAGACGCCGGTGCTCGAGCCGGCCTGGACCTACTTCTCGGTGCGGATCTGGGCGGCGCCGGCGGCCCTGGCCAATTTCGCCCTGGTCGGCTGGTTTATCGGCATGCAGAACACCCGCGCACCCCTGTACCTGATGCTGGTGACAAACCTGGTCAACATCGGGCTGTCGCTGTTCCTGGTGGTGGGCCTGGGCTACCGCACCGGGGGCGTGGCCGCCGCCAGCGTGGTCGCGGAATTCGCCGGCCTCGGCTTCGGCGTCTGGCTGGTGCGGCGCGAGCTGGCCGTCGTGGGCGGACGGCTCGAGCGCAGCCAGGTGCTGGATCCGGTGCGGCTGCGGCAGGTGTTCTCGGTCAACGGCAATCTGTTCATCCGCACCCTTTCGCTGATGTTCGTGTTCGGGTTCATCACCGCACAAGGTGCCCGCCAGGGCACCGCCATCCTGGCGGCCAACGCTATCCTGCTCCAGTTTCAGTATTTCATGGCTTATGCCCTGGACGGCTTCGCTCACGCGGCGGAGGCGCTGGTGGGCCGGGCGCTGGGGGAACGGAACCGGCGCGGCTTCCGCGAGGCCGTGCGGCTGTCGCTGATCTGGTCGGCCGCGGTGTCGCTGCTGTTCGCCGCGGCCTATCTGGCCGGAGGCCGCAGCATCGTCGGATTGCTGACCGGCCAGGCAGCACTCAGGGAACTGGCTATCCAGTTTCTGCCGTGGATGATCGCGTCACCGCTGGTCTCGTTCTGGAGCTTCCTGTTCGACGGCGTCTTTGTCGGCGCCACCTGGGCACGGGAGATGCGCAACACCATGGTGCTGTCCGTGTTCGGGGCTTTCCTGCCGGGCTTCTATCTCGGCCAGGCGGCAGGCCTGGGTAATCACGGCCTTTGGTTGGCGTTCCTGGTATTCATGGCCGCCCGGGCGGTGACCATGGGGTATGTCTATCGGCGCAAGGGCGCAGCGGACGCGGCTTTCCCAGCCTGATTCCTACGCGGGCAGTGATGCCGGCAGATCCGCGGACCGAGGGGAAACGGACGTCCCCCGCTCCGGCCTCAGACTCTGCCGGCAGGTCAGCAACAACAGGTCGCGGAACAAGCGCTGGATCTCTTTCCGGGCTTTCGGGTCCCGGACCTGTCCGTCCTCATACGTCCAGTCCAGGCACACGGAGTCGGATCCGGCATCGACGATCCGGAGCTTTGGTTGACCTTCGTCCAGCCAGGCGTAAATGTGATAACCCATGAGGTCTCTCCCGTGATGTCTCCCCCGGGACGCCAGTTGCTTCCGTCGGGGGATCATTGCATGTGAGGATTTGATCTAAATGATAATCATTCGCATTAATAATGCAAGCCACCCGGTGGGCCGGCTTGCCGCGCATCCCCTGCAACCGTGTCGTCAACCTGTCCCAGGAGGTTCTTATGCCCGTCATCCAGTGCGATATCCGCGCCGGGCGCAGCCCACAGCAGAAACAGGCCCTCGCTGAGGGCATCACCCGGGTCGTCCACGAGACGATCGGCGCACCGGTCGAGTACATCTATGTGCTGATCCGGGAGGAGCCCGGCGCCCATCACATCAAGGGTGGCAAGGCCCTCCCCGAGTACGAGCCCTAGCCGGGATCCGTGGCGGCACGACGATCATGGCGCCCCCGGCGCTCGGCCGTCGGCTGCCGCGCCGGGCGGGCCTGACAGGCCGATTTGCCCTAGAATGGGGCTCGCTGTCTTTGCCACCTGATGGATCAGGACCTCCGGGCGCCTGAGCTGCCTGCTGGTATGTGGGAGCATCTTCCGGCCCGCGCGCCGGTTTCTCAGTCACCCAGGAGTGCTACGTGAAAATTCAGGAAAACCGTGTCGTTTCAATCCACTACCGACTGACCAACGAAGCCGGGGAGGAGCTCGATTCCTCTGCCGGGCGGGATCCGCTGTCGTATCTGCACGGTACCAACAGCCTCATCCCCGGTCTGGAATCGGCACTGACCGGCCAGGTCGCCGGCGACAGTCTCAAGGTCACGGTACAGCCGGCCGACGCCTACGGCGACGTCAACCCCGACCTGGTTCAGACGGTGCCCATCAGCGCCTTCGACAGCCCGGAAAACGTCAAACCCGGCGTACAATTTCAGGCACAGAGCCCCGACGGCCAGGTCCAGTTGATCACCGTCCAGGACGTGACCGACGAGGGCGTCACGATCAATGCCAATCACCCGCTGGCTGGCCAGGTGCTGCACTTCGATGTGACCGTGGAGGAAGTGCGCGAGGCTTCCGCCGAAGAGATCGCACACGGCCACGCTCACTGAGCACCGCCTGCGGAGGCTATCCGGCGGCTTGCCGGCATCGGGCCGGGTCGCCGACCAGATTTTTTTCCATGCCCGGAGATTCGAAGATGGAACCCGTCGCCTTGGTCACCGCGATCGCTCTGGTCCAGTTCCTCTGGTTCGCGATCCTGGTGGGCCGCGCCCGGATTCGGACCGGAGTGAAAGCACCGGCTACCTCGGGAGACCCCGTCTTCGAACGCTATTACCGCGTGCACCAGAACACGATGGAACAGCTGATCCTGTTGCTGCCGGCGATGTGGATCTTCGCCTACTACATCAGCGCGGCAGCGGCTGCGGTGCTGGGACTGGTGTTTATCGCCGGGCGCTTCGTCTTTTTCCGCGGTTACGTCAGGGACCCGTCCCTGAGGAGGACCGGTTTCCTGATGGGCATGCTGCCGCTGCTGGTGTTGCTGGCAGGCAGCCTGATCGGGCCGCTGCTCAGCTGGCTTTAGGCGGGGGTCCCGCCATACCGCTGCAACAGGGTTAGCGGTAGACTCTTGACAGGATGCCGGGGCAGGACGCCTGGACAAGACCCCGGATGACATGGCCTCACCGGCCTCGTCGAGCCCCCCGGGCCGCCTGGGCGATCGCGCCTTGGGATCTGGCGCAACATCCGTCCGGCCCTGCCGGCTCCAATGGAGACCCATCGTGCTGCGAAAAGCCTGCCTCTTGATGCTCGCCCTGCTCCCCTGCGCGGTGAGCGCGGACGAGCCGGTCGCGCCCCTGGTCGTCGTGCAAAGTTTCGTGCGCGCCTACAACAGTCACGACCTGGACGAATTGGTCAAGCTGCTGGCCGAGGACGTCAGCTGGCTGGCGGTGAAGGACGACAACGTCGTGGCCGAAGCCCGCAACCGCGCCGAGCTGATCAACCAGCTGGCGGTCTATTTCAAGGAGTATCCCAACGCCCGGTCGGTGCTGGAGCAGTCTTTCGTCTCCGGGCCTTTCGTTTCGGTGCGGGAGCGGGCGTTCTGGAAGCAGGACGGCAAGACTCAGTCGGCGACCTCAGTCGCCGTTTATGAAACGGCCGATGGCCGCGTCGTGCGCGCGTGGTATTACCCTGCGGCGAGGCAACCCTGAGACGCGTCGTGATCGTCATCACTTACGTCCCGATCGTGCTGAGCCTGCTCGTGCTCGGGGCGCACTTTTTCCGATCCGGGGATCTTGTGCTCGTGGCCGCGGCCGCGCTGCTGATCCCCGCTCTGGCCATCCGCAGGCCGTGGGCGGCCCGCCTGGTCCAGGCCGGACTGGCTTTTGGCGTGATCGAATGGCTGCGGACCACCATGATCCTGACGGCAGAACGGATGCACGCCGACGCGCCCTATCAACGAATGCTCCTGATCCTGGTGGCGGTCGCGACGATCACGCTGATCTCGGCGCTGCTGTTCCAGACCCGATCTCTGGGCCGCATCTATGGGCTCGATACGCCGGAAGGCGTGACGCCTGGCCCGGAGCCGGATACCACCCCGCCGGGAGGCGAAACATGAATGGCAAGGTCGTCTCGATCCACGTCGCCGACAAATCGGGCGGCCCTCTTACCGCGTTGCCGACGGCCGAAATCACCGCGGGACGGGGCATCGTCTCGGACCGGCACTACTTCCGGCCAGACATGGAACCGAGGCGTGAATTGACGCTGATCGAAAGCGAGGAGATCGAGCGGCTCAACCGGGACGCGGGACTGGACCTGAGTCCGGAGGAATGCCGGCGCAATCTCGTCACCCGCGGCGTCCGCCTGAACGCGCTGGTCGGCAAAGAGTTCCGACTCGGGAACATCCGGCTGCGCGGCATGGAACTCTGCGAACCGTGCGCGTATCTCGCCGACCTGCTGCAGAAGCAGAACCGTCTGGGAGCCCTCACCCGCGCCGAGTTCGTGACGAAGCTCGCACACAGGGCCGGTTTGCGCGCCCGCGTCCTCGAGGGTGGTGTCCTTGCGGCCGGCGACCTTTTCGGCGTTGCCGCCGACGCCGGATGACCGCCGCGTCGCGCGCCACGGCCGGCAGCGCGCCAAGACGCAGGAATGCGATATCGTCCCGGTAGACATGGTGTTTTCCGCTGCAGCGCAAAATGCTGCGCCGACGCTGCCTCAGGAAAATTTTCTCGAAACAGAGCCCCCGGATTCGGTAAACTCTGCCGTCGCAGGGAGGGTACTGGATGACCGGAGTGCCGGTCGCAGCCTTCCCGACGAATCGTGCGTTCATTTTTTTGGGCGCCGTGAATGCACGGTCGTTGTCGATTCACGATGGCGCCGGATCTACGTCTAATGAATATCTACGTCGGCAATCTGCCATACAGCACCACGGATGCAGACCTCCAGGCCATGTTCCAGGAATTCGGCTCGGTCCAGTCCGCCAAAGTGATCATCGACCGCGAGACCCATCGATCTAAAGGCTTCGGCTTTGTAGAGATGGCGAACTCGGATGAAGCCAACAAAGCCATCGAGGCCCTCAACGGAAACGAGATCGGAGGGCGCCAGATCCGGGTCAACGAAGCCCGTCCGCGGACCGACAGCTTTCGGGGGCCCCGATAAATCAAATGAGCATGTGCCGAGGCGATTGCCCACGGTCACGAATTGCGCGCCGGGTGACAGTCATGTCCCCGGCGTTTTTTTGTCTCCTCAATTCCCGGGCATGATCATGACGGGCAGGGGAGCGGGCGCGAAGAGAGGTTCGGCCCTGAGATAACCGATGACCGAGGACCGATCAGTATTCGACGTCTGGCTGGAAGAATATGGCCGCGCCCGGGATTCACGGGACAGCGATCGCTTCGGTCGACTTTTCGCCGTTACGGTGCAGTATTTCCGGACCCCGCTGGAGACGCCATTGTGTGGACGTGCGGAGATCACCAGCGCCTTCCGCAAAGCGATTTCCAGGCGACAGGATTTCGGATTCGGATACGAGATCCTGGCATCTGATGATGCTCGCGTTATCGCCTCGCTGGCGCCGTCACTTCCGGCGCCCGCCTGAAATGACGCACGTTTCGCCGGACGGCATATTGGTCCCCATATCCTCGGGCCAAGGCCGCTGTGACGAATTCCGGGAGTGGTGGCACAGTAGCCAAGCCGGCGCCCAGACCCCCCGTTCCACATATCCATCGGATTGAACCGACAACAGACTGACTGGAGTGCACAACAGTGACCTGGATCGATAGGACAGCACCGGAGCATGCCCATGGACCCCTGGCGGAACTGTACCAGCGGGTGCATGGCCCGGATGGTGCCGTGGACAACATCCTGCAGGCACACAGTCTGCGTCCACACACCCTTGCCGGGCACATGAGTCTGTACAAATCTGTCCTCCACCATCCCGGCAACAGGCTCGACCCATGGTTCCGCGAAGCGCTCGGTGTGCTGGTCAGCCAGCTGAACAAGTGTGAGTACTGCGTCGCTCACCATACCGCCGGGATGCGGCGCCTGATCGACGACGACGCGCGGTCCGATGTCGTGGCGGCGGCGATCACGAGCGGCAGCTGGGGCGATGCCTTCGATTCCGGACAGCGGGCCGCCCTCGCCTATGCGCGAGCCCTGACCGTCAATCCCTCGGCACTGGACGCTCTGGACATCGACGACCTGCGCGCAGCCGGCTGGGACGACGGCGAAATCCTCGAGATCAACCAGATCGTCGCCTATTTCGCTTACGCCAACCGCACCGTACTCGGCCTCGGAGTGGAGGTCGATGGCGAGCGGCTGGGGGCCGTCCCGGCGGGAGGGGACGAAGACGACTGGCGCCATGCCTGAGGCTCCCGGCGGGGTCGGCGAGGGAAGGCGGCGGCTGCCGGTCGCCCTGCTCCTGGTCCTTCTCGGCGGGGCCTGTGACCGGAACGGGACCGGAGGCGACCTGTCCGCCGACCGGCCTCCGGGATCTGCCCCGGACGTCTGGGAACAAGCCGCCCGCGAGGGTGTGGATTTCCGCGCCATCGGCAACGAACCCGGCTGGTTACTCGAGATCCGGGAAGACGACGCGCTCGTGCTGATGGCCGACTATGGCAGCCGGCGCTACGAGATCGCCTCGCCGGAGCCGGAAATCGACGAGACCAGCGGTGGTCGCCTGTTCCGCCAGCCGGGCACGCCCGAGACGTTCGAGGTGGTCCTCATCGACGAACCCTGCCGGGACGACATGAGCGGCGAGCCCTTTCCGACCACGGTCAGAATCAGCTTGGGCGAGCGGCATCTCAGCGGTTGCGGGCGCCGCCTGCAGAGCCCGGAGTAAGTCGCTCACTCGGATTCGACGTTACGCTGTGGCCGCCGATCGATCGTCAGGGTGAACACGTCCGGACGCGAGTAATGTCCGTCCACATCCAGGGTGAGACGCGCTGCCTCGATGGCCGCCGCATCCAGGTCTGCCAGCACCATATCGGGCCGGTCGTAGACAGGCTCGACCACGTAGGCACCGTCCGGGCCGATGACCGCGCTGCCGCCGCGCAGCAACGGGCCGCCCCCGGTCGGCACCTGCTCGAGTATCCCGCGCGCCAGTGGCGGCCCCGCGGAGGAATCGAAACCTTCCAGCATGTCGTCCCGGCTCATGACGCAACCGGAGGCCAGCACGAAACAGCGTCCCTCGAAGGCATAGTGACGGCTGGCCAGCTGGTGGGCCTCCTTGACCCAGGGCCACTGCGCCACGTGGATGGCCTCGGCCTCGGCATGCATCGCCGCGCGGGCCAGAGGCATCCAGTGTTCCCAACAGATCAGGCCGCCGAGAGGTCCGAATTCCGTTGCCACGCTGATCAGCCCGCTGCCGTCTCCCCGCCCCCATAACAGGCGCTCGGTGTAGGTGGGTACCAGCTTGCGTCGTGCGGCAATGCTGCCGTCAGGCCCCAGAAAGACCATCGTGTTGTAGAGACTGCCGCCGGCTTTCTCCTGGATCCCGATCACTACGTGGGTGCCCGTGCGCCGGGCCGCTTCTCCCAGACGAGTCATCTCCGGGCCGTCGAGTTCCGGACACTGGCCGCGCAGGTGGCTGAACAGGGCCTTTGCCGGCGGGTGGTCCCAGAGACATGCGCCGGGAGATTCATCCAGCCAGACCGGATACCCGGGCAGCCAGGTCTCGGGGAACACGACCACGCGGGCGCCACTGTCGGACGCGTCTCCGAGGCTGCGGACCGCGCGCTCGACCGTGGCCTCGAGATTGAGGAAACACGGGGGCTGCTGAACGATGGCAACACGCATGGACCGTCTCCGTAGACCGGGTCGCAGATGAGGATGTTCGGGTCGCTCCCGGCCGGCTCCCCTGCTGGCCCCTACGCCCTGTAGTGTGGCAGATTGGAGGCCGACCCGGGATACCGCCAAATGACGCGCCATATCGCCATCGTCGAAGACGAAGCCGCCATCCGGCAGAACTATGCCGATGCCTTCAGGCGTCAGGGATACAGGGTGTCCGCCTATGCGGACCGGGCGGAGGCGATAGCCGTATTCGAACAACGCCTGCCGGACCTGGTTCTCATCGACGTTTCGCTGGGCGATGAACCGGAAGGCGGCTTCGACCTTTGCCGGGCGCTGCGGGAGCGCTCCGCCACGGTGCCGATCATCTTCCTTACCGCGAGGGACAGCGATCTGGATGCGGTGTCGGG
>CBDTYJ010000025.1:0-17173 GCA_965364575.1 uncultured Gammaproteobacteria bacterium | reverse complement strand
CGATCTACGGCGCCGGTCCCCGCTTCGATGAACAGCCCGGCAACGAGCATCCGCTCAATGTCTACGGCTATTCGAAGCTGCTGTTTGACCGCTATGTACGTCGCCTGTCTTCACTGCCCAGCCAGGTGGTCGGGCTCCGATACTTCAACGTCTACGGTCCGGGGGAGGCCCACAAGCAGGCCATGGCCAGCGTGGTCTGGCATTTCTATCAGCAGCTACGGGCTCATGGCGAGGTGAGTCTGTTCGAGGGATCGGACGGTTATGGCGACGGGGAGCAGCTGCGTGATTTCGTCTATGTCGACGACGTCGTCCGGGTCGTGCTCCATTTCCTCGACCGGCCGCGGATCTCGGGGATTTTCAACGCCGGCACCGGCCGCGCCCAGACATTCAACCAGGTCGCCCGGGCCGTCATCGAAAGCCACGGTGGCGGCTCGATCCGTTACATCCCGTTCCCGGATCATCTGCGCGGCCACTATCAGAGCTTTACCGAGGCCGATATCGGTGCACTGCGCAACACCGGCTACGAAGCATCGTTCATGAGCGTGGAGCAGGGTGTCGCCGCCTATCTGGCAGCGATCGGCGGCGGGACGGCGGCGAGTGACTGAGCGGCTGCTGGTGGTCGGGCCGGCCTGGGTCGGCGACATGGTCATGAGCCAGAGCCTGTTGATGACCCTGGCGGCAGCCCATCCGGCCGCAGCCCTGGACGTTCTGGCCCCGGCCTGGTCCTTGCCGCTGTTGCGGCGGATGCCCGAGGTGAGCGAGGCGATCGAGATGCCTCTCGGCCACGGTGAGTTCGGGTTCTCGGTCCGCCGCCGTCTCGGTCGCTCGCTGCGGGATCGCGACTATCTTCAGGCTATCGTGTTGCCCCGTTCGCTGAAGTCGGCGCTGGTGCCGTTCTTCGCCGGTGTCCCTCTCCGGACCGGCTACCGGGGCGAAATGCGTTTCGGACTACTCAACGATATCCGGCCCCTGGACACGACTCGCCTCACCCGGACCGTGCAGCGTTATGTGGCCCTGGGGCGGCCGGCCGATGCAGACCAGCCGCCGCCGGTGCCCGAGCCGCGGCTGCAGACGGATGCGGTCAACCAGCAGCGCCTGCTCCGGGATCTGGATCTCGACACCGACAGGCCGATCGTCGCCATCATGCCCGGCGCGGAATATGGCCCGGCCAAGTGCTGGCCGCTGGATAACTACGCTGAGGTGGCTGGGGCGCTGGCGGCCGATGGTTTTCAGGTGTGGATTCTCGGCTCGGACCGCGATGCCGGAGCCGGCGATTTCATCCACCAGAACTCCGGCGGCGCGGCGCTGAATCTCTGCGGCCGCACCCGACTGGTCGACGCCGTGGATCTGCTGGCGCTGGCGGAGCGCGTGGTCACCAACGATTCCGGATTGATGCACGTGGCCGCGGCCGTGGGCTGCCACGTCATCGCCCTCTACGGATCGTCGACGCCCGACTACACGCCACCCCTCAGCGACCGGCGCACCGTGTTGTATCTGCGGCTCGAATGCAGCCCCTGTTTCGAGCGGACCTGTCCTCTCGGTCATCTGCGCTGCCTGCACGACATCACGCCGTCGATGGTGCTCGACGCCTTTGCCGGAACACGGTCCCGGGCTCGTGCCTGAGCAGCCCGAGGCCACCGTGCGGGCCTTGTCGGCCGGGGAGCCGGGTCATGGATGAGGCGCTGCGCGTGTTCTCCGACGGTGCAGTGCTTCACGACCCCGCACTCTCATGGGACTGGACGCCGGCGCGATTCGACCCGCAGGCGTGGGCCGCCGAGGGGAAACTGCTGAGCCGGAGCCAGGCCGGGCGCGGCACGGTGGCCTTCGTCCGCGCCAGATACCAGGATTGGGCCCTGCGCCATTATCGGCGTGGCGGTCTTGCGGCCCGGTTCTCGAATGACAGATTCGTCTGGGCCGGCCGCGATCGCACGCGCTCGTTCCGGGAATGGCGGCTGCTGGCCACGCTGCTCGCGCGCGGGTTGCCGGTACCCGCGCCGGTGGCGGCAGCCTATTGGCGGCGAGGCGCCTCCTATACCGCCGATCTCATCACCCTGCGCATACCTGATGCGCTGCCCGTGTCGGACAGATTGAAGGCCGGTCCCCTGACCACCGGCCAATGGCGGGCGCTTGGCGCCTGCATCCGGCGTTTCCACGACGCCGGTCTGTGCCACGCGGACCTCAATGCCCACAATCTGTTGCTCGATGACGCAGACCGTCCCTGGTTGCTGGACTTCGATCGCGGCCGGCTGCGGACGCCCGGCCGCTGGCGACAGGGAAATCTGGATCGCCTGCATCGTTCCCTTAGCAAGATCGCGGCGACCCTTCCCGGGGCGCGCTTCGAGCCGGCCGCCTGGGCCGAATTGATGACCGGCTACGGCTAGATGCCGCGGTAGGGATCATCCTGGCCCGCTTCGAACGGCTTGAAGCGCCGATGGATCCACAGATATTGCTCGGGCGCCTGGCGGATGCGCTGTTCCAGCCAGCGGTTGATCCTGGCCGCGTCGGCAGCGGGATCGGCGGAAGGAAAATCCTCGAACGGCGGCTCGATCACGAGACGGTATCCGGCATCCTCCGGCAGACGCATGGAGTAGAAGGGGACCACCTGAGCGCCGCTCATACGCGCCAGCGCTGAGGTCGCGGTGTTGGTGGCCGCCGGGATAGAGAAGAACGGCACGACGGCGCTGTGCCGGCGGCGATGGCTCTGATCCGGCGCATACCAGATCGCGTGATTCTGTTTCAGGGCCCGCACCATGCCGCGGATATCCTGCTTCGGGATGGCCTTTTGCGCCGACCGCTCACGGCCCAGGCGCAGCGCCCGGTCGAAAAGGGGATTCTCGTTGCGGCGATACATGGCGGTGACCGGCGCCTGCATGGTGAGGAAGCGGCCACCCAGGTCCAGGGACGTGAAATGGCCGGTCAGCATGATCACACCCTTCCCGAGTTTGAGCGCCTCGCGCAGGTGTTCCAGGCCCTCGATCCTGTACAGGGGGTGGAGGCGGGAATCGGGCGCCCACCAGCACAGGCCCATCTCGATCAGTGTCATGCCCACCGACTCGAAATGGCGGACCAGCAACCGATGTTGCTGTCCCGGATCCAGCTCCGGGAAACACATACGGATGTTGCGCTCGGCGATCTGTCTGCGCCGGGATGCCAGCCGCAGCGTGATGCGCCCGATGCCGCGACCGATGGTGGCCTGCAGGGGGTAGGGCAGCAGCACCACGAGCCGCAAAGCCCCGAGCGCCAGCCAGATGCCCCAGAAACGGGGCGCCAGCAATTTGTACAGCGGTACCGCGTCGTCACTCACGGGGATGATCCATCCACGCAGCGTCCTGGCGACGCCGTCCGGGAGTTTACCGCAGACCGCGGATCTCTCTGGCTCCCAGGAGCGCTGTGCTACCATCCGCGCCACGCGAGAGAGCCAGGCCATGACGCTCACTGTCCCCGATTTCCAGGAAGCCTGCGTGCTGGTCGCCGGCGATATCATGCTGGACCGGTACTGGTTCGGCCCCGCGGGGCGCATCTCTCCCGAAGCCCCGGTTCCCGTGGTCAATGTGAACAGGGTCCAGGAGCGCCCGGGCGGCGCCGCGAACGTCGCCGTCAATCTCGCGAACCTGGGTGTCAGGACGCGGCTGATCGGCGTCTGCGGGGATGACGAGCCCGCGGACCGGCTGCAGGCACTGATCGCCGATCTCGGTATCGACGTGCGACTCCAGCGCGAGTCCCGGTTCAACACAGTGACCAAGCTCAGGGTGCTGAGCCGCAACCAGCAATTGATCCGACTCGATTTCGATCCTGATCCGGCGGGCCATCGCCCGGCGATCGTCGAGAAGATTTTCGAGGACATGCTGGACCAGGTGGATGCGGTGGTGCTTTCGGACTACGGCAAGGGCGGTCTGGCCGCTGTCTCGGCGATGATCGCCCGCTGCCGCGATGCCGGCGTGCCAGTGTTGGTCGATCCCAAGGGGGCTGACTTCGATCGATACCGGGGTGCAAGCGTCATGACGCCCAATCTGGCGGAATTCAACGCCGTGGCGGGACCGAGCCGCGACGAGCAGGATTTCGCACGGCGCGGCCAGGCCCTGCGAGACGATCTGGGTCTGGGATATCTGCTGGTGACCCGCAGCGACCGCGGCATGACCCTGTTCGGCCCGGGGCAGGCGGTGGTGGATCTCCCTGCAGAGGCCCGGGAAGTGTTCGACGTCACCGGCGCCGGCGACACGGTGATCGCCGTGGCTGCGGCGGCGGTCGCGGCCGGTCTGGCGATGGATCAGGGCGCCGCGTTGGCCAATCTCGCGGCCGGACTGGTGGTGCGCAAGCTCGGCGTGGCCAGTGTCACACCGTCCGAACTCAGGCTGGCCCAGCATCAGCGTGGCAAAGGCGGACGCGGCATCCTCGACGAGGACGCGCTGGCCGTCGCCATGGCACAAGCGCGCGACCGGGGCGAGCGCGTGGTGATGACCAACGGTTGTTTCGATCTCCTCCACGCCGGCCATGTCGCTTATCTCGAGGAAGCCAAGGCTCTGGGCGACCGGCTGGTGGTGGCGGTCAACGACGACGAGTCGGTGCGGCGGCTCAAGGGCCGGGATCGTCCGCTGAATGCCCTGCCCGATCGGCTCGCCGTGCTGTCGGGGCTGGCCGCCGTGGACTGGGTCGTGCCGTTTTCGGAGGACACGCCGGAGCGGCTGATCTGCCGCCTTCTGCCCGATCTGCTGGTGAAGGGCGGTGATTACAGGGCGCAAGACATCGCCGGTGGCGATTGCGTCGTCCGCGCCGGCGGCCAGGTGCGGGTCCTGTCTTACCGCGAGGGTAATTCCACCAGCGATCTGCTCGCGCGCCTCCGTGACGTCCAAAGCGGTGGCAACGGTGGGGGCGACGGTGCCAGCCAGGCCGAGGGCGATGGCCCGTGAGACTGCTGTATCTCGTCCTGTCTTACATCCTCGCGCCGTCGGTTGTTTTCATCCTGCTCTGGAAAGGACTGACCAACCGGGCCTATTTCGAGCGTTTCGAGGAACGCTTCGGTTTCGGGCGCAGCCGCACCGATCGCCCCAGCATCTGGATCCACGCGGTGTCGGTAGGCGAAGTCGTATCGGCGACGCCGATGGTGCACGAGTTCCGCACCAAATATCCCGATCTGCCCGTGGTCATGACGACGGTGACCCCCACCGGTGGCGAGCGCGTCGCCGCCCTGTTCGGCGATCAGGTCATCCACAGTTACATCCCTTACGACACGCCTGGAGCGGTTTCACGGTTCTTCGATCGCTTCAATCCGCGTCTGGCGATCATCATGGAGACCGAGCTGTGGCCCAATCTGTTCGCCGAATGCGGCGCCCGGGATGTGCCGCTGGTAATGGCGAACGCGCGCATCTCGCCGCGCTCGGTGGGCAAATACCGGCGATTCGTCGGCCTGTTCCGCGAGACCCTGGCCTTCGGCATCCTGATCGCGGCGCAAAGCCGGCGTGACGCCGAGCGCTTCCTGGAACTGGGCGCGGCGCCGGAGCGGACTCACGCCATCGGCAACATCAAATTCGATTTCGAGCTGCCGGCGGGCATCCTCGAGCGGGGCCGGGCGTTTCGCCGCTGCATCGGGGCCGACCGGCCGGTGTGGATCGCCGCCAGCACTCACGAAGGCGAGGAAGAGAAGATCCTGGACGCCCATCGGCAGATCCTGACGCGGTATCCGGACGCGCTGCTGATCCTGGTGCCGCGTCACCGGGAGCGGTTTGCTGCCGTCGCGGATTTATTGGGCGGTTCCGGGTTCAGCTTCGTCCGGCGCAGCGAGCACCGCGACTGCGAGCCCGGGCACAGTGTTTTCCTCGGCGATACCCTCGGCGAATTGCTGATGTTCTACGGGGCGGCGGACGTGGCGTTCGTGGCTGGCAGCCTCGAGCCGATCGGCGGTCATAATCTGCTGGAGCCCGCTGCGCTGGGCGTGCCGGTGCTTACCGGCCCGCACAATTTCAACGCCGAGGACGTGACCATGAAACTGGTAGAGGGCGGGGCGGCCCGGATCGTTGGCGACGTGGATGAACTGGTGCGTGAGGTGCTGCCTTTCCTGGCCGATCCGGCCCTGGGCAAGCAATGGGGCGAGCAGGGGCGGCGGATCGTCACCGAGAACCGAGGAGCCCTGCGGCGGCTGCTGGACATGGTCGAGCCGCTCCTGGATGGCTCATGGAGCGGCCGCGCGGCTACTTCTTGAGCCAGCCGTCCACTTCCTCCAGATCATCTTTGCCCAGAGTGCCCGCAGCCTGCTTGAGCAGCAGCGCGTTGACCAGATAGGTATAGCGGCTGCGGGCATAATCCCTCTGCGCCTCGAACAGATTCTGCCTCGACGCCAGCACATCCACCGTGGTGCGCGTCCCGACTTCGAAGCCCGCCTCCGTGGCCCGCAGTGCCGTCTGGTTGGATTCCACGGATTTGGCCAGCGCCATGACCCGCGAGATCTCTGCATTGACGCTGAGGAATGAGTCCCTGACCTGGCGCTCGGTCTCCCGGGCCACGCGCTCGAGGCGCTCCAGGGACGCCTGATGCTCGAACTCGGATTCCTTGACCCGGGAACGGACCGAGCCGCCGCTGTAAATAGGCACGCTGAGCTGCAAACCGATGACGTCGGTGTTGTCACGGCTGTCGGCGGGGCCCTTGCCCGGGATGATGGTCGCACCCTCCTGCTGGGGCCGATTTTGCCGGTTGGCGTCGTTGTTATTACCGGAGCGGCGGGCGAAGAAGTCCAGGCTGGGCAGATGTCCGGACTTGCGCACGCCGATCTCGTCCCGGGAGATCTCTGCGGCCAGCCGGCTGGCCTCCAGGTTCAGGTTCTGCTTCAGCGCGGTCTCCACCCAGACCTCCACGTCATCGGGGTTCGGCGAAATCAGTGGCGTCTCCGGGCCGGCGTCGGCCAGTTTCTCGTAATATTGCCCGGTGATCTCCCGCAGAAATTCCCTGGCCACGGCGAGCGTGCGCTTGGCCTCGATGACGCCTGCCGAGGCGGAGTCGTAGGAGGCCTGGGCCTCCTGCACGTCGGTGATGGCGATCAGGCCGACTTCGAAACGCTTCTCGGCCTGCTCGAGCTGACGTCCGATCGCTTCCTTGGCCGCCTCGCCGGCGCTCAGCGTGGCGCGGGCGGCGAGGACGTCGAAATAGCGCTGGGCCACCCGCGCCATCAGATCCTGCTCGGCGGCCCGATATTCCGCTTCCGCCTGAGCCAGCTGCTTGTCCGCCTGTTTCAGGGTGACCCACTGGTCCCAGCGGAACACGGTCTGGGTCAGTTCCAGCTGCCAGGAGCGGGCGGGCGTCGTGTTCTGCGAGAAATCGGTCGTCACCGTGCGCACCGTCACTTCCCCGGTGTCCTCATCCTCGATTACCTGATCGAAGGTATTGCCGCCGCCGGAGTAGATATTGCTGACCCGGGCCTGGCCCGTGATCTGGGGCAGCAGCGCCGCCATCGCCTGGGGCCTGGCTTCCAGGGTCGCCATCCGATTGGCCGCCGCCTCTTTCAGCAAGGGGTCGGCGGTGAGGGCGATGTCGTAGATCTCGATGATGCCGGCCGCCGACGCGGGTAGCCAGGGGAACAACAGGGCCGAGACCGCCACGGCGGTGCGCAAACTGTTCATGAGTCGATATTCTCCGTCGCGAGGGGCGCTGGAAGTGTTTTTAGTGTTGTAGTGGACTATATCACCACATCGGTTATGAACCAAGTCCGGACCGGCACGGCACGGATCTAGTAACGAGGGATCGTCGGGTCGACCTCCGCCGACCAGGCATCGATCCCTCCAGCAAGATTGATTACGCGGGAAAACCCCTTCTGTTTCATAAAGATAGCGACCTGTCGGCTGCGGTTCCCATGGTGGCACATGACCACCGTCCTCTGCTCCGGGTCCAGCTCCCCCAGACGGTCGGGAATCTGGCCCATGGGGATATTCACCGTCATCTCCACACTGGCCAGGGCCAGTTCCCAGGGTTCCCGCACATCCAGGACCCGGGGAGCCGTTGAGGGCTCGGCGAGCAGGGCGATCAGGTCCTGAACTGTAATTTCTTCGACCAATCGGAAGTCTCAGAACACGAAGGCGTCCGCCTCCGGAGCATTCTCCAGGGGCGGGATATCGGTCTCGAACAGCGTCTCGCGCGCCCAGCCGTCACCGCTGCCCCGGGTGATCAATCGGGCTTCCCGGGCGGGCGGCGATCCGACCACCACGAACAGCCGCCCGCCTGGCGCCAGAGATTGCTCGAACCGCCTGTCGTAGACCGGCAACGCGCCGCCGACGAGGATGATGTCGAAATTGCGCTCGAATTCCGTCTCCATGGCGTCCGCGGTCTTCAACTTGACGTTGCCGATGCCCAGATCGGCCAGCCGGGCGGCCGCCGCCGCGGTACAGGCGGGATCGATGTCGAGGCTGACGACGGAGGCGGCGAGACGCGCCAGGCAGGCGGTGAGATAGCCCGAGCCGGTGCCGATCTCCAACACTGCGTCCGCAGGCCGAGGCGCGACGGCCTGGAGCATCCGCGCCTGGATCTTGGGCTGAAGCATGTGCCCCCCGGCTTCGACCGGGATGCTGATATCGGCGTAGGCAAGGCTCTGGAACGCTGGCGGCACGAACCGCTCGCGCGGCAGGGAAGACATGACATCCAACACGCGCTGGTCACTGACATCCCATGTCCTCAGCTGCTGGCTGATCATCTGGGCACGGGCGGCATCGAGATCCATGGGGGCTCCGCGGAGACACGGCAGATGTTGGTTTCAGGAGAGGGAAGGTTACGGTCTAGATGAACCAGAGACAAGGCGCGGGCGGCGCATTATGGTGAATAGACCGCCGCTGGCCCGCCCCCTTGGGCTAAGCTTGCCTGATGCATTGCCGAACTGGTCACAGGGCGTCTTCTGCCAATAGAATCAGGGTTTTCCACCGGACGCCCGATTCCGTCCCGCCAGCGAGGTACGCATGAGCACCGAAGCCGAGAACCTTTTCCGTCAAACGGCCCGTCTGAGCGAGGAGGTGATCGGTCCATTCCCGGGATCCGCCAAGGTCTACGTCGCCGGCAGCCGCCCGGATCTGCGGGTGGGCATGCGCGAGGTGCGCCAGTCCGACACGCCGACCAGCGACGGCGGCAGCGCCAATCCGCCGATCTCGATCTATGACACGTCCGGGCCCTACACGGACCCCGGCACGCCCATCGAACTCGAACGCGGTCTGCCGGCGCTGCGCGGGGACTGGATCACGGAGCGCGGCGACACCGTCCAGCTCGGCGGACGCAGCGCGGAGTATGCCCGCGACCGGCTGAACAATGCGGCCCTGGACGCACTGCGTTTTCCGCGGCTGCCCACGCCGCGTCGCGCAGGCGACGGCGGCAACGTCACCCAGATGCACTATGCCCGGCGCGGTGTGATCACGCCGGAGATGGAATATGTGGCGCTTCGAGAGAATGCGAGGCTGGCCGAATTGCGGGACGTTTATCGCGACGCGGGCCTGTTGTCCCGGCACGGGGGCCAGGGGTTCGGCGCGGCGCTGCCGGCCGAGGTGACGCCGGAATTCGTGCGCCAGGAAGTGGCCGCCGGCCGTGCCATCATCCCATCCAATATCAATCACCCGGAGCTGGAGCCGATGATCATCGGCCGCAATTTCCGGGTGAAGATCAACGCCAACATCGGCAACTCGGCCGTCACCTCGTCCATCGCCGAGGAAGTGGAGAAGATGGTCTGGGCGGTGCGCTGGGGGGCGGATACGATCATGGATCTCTCCACCGGCAAGAACATCCATGAGACGCGGGAGTGGATCATCCGCAACTCGCCGGTCCCCATCGGCACGGTACCGATCTATCAGGCCCTGGAGAAGGTCGGCGGCAAGGCCGAAGACCTGAGCTGGGAGGTCTTCCGTGACACCCTGATCGAGCAGGCCGAGCAGGGGGTCGACTACTTCACTGTGCACGCCGGCGTGCGCCTGCCCTTCGTGCCGCTGACCGCGGACCGCATCACCGGCATCGTCTCCCGCGGCGGCTCGATCATGGCCAAGTGGTGTCTGGCCCATCATCAGGAGAACTTCCTCTACACGCGTTTCAGCGAAATCTGCGAGATCATGCGGGCCTACGATGTCGCCTTCTCCCTCGGCGATGGCCTGCGGCCGGGCTGCATCGCGGACGCCAATGACAAGGCGCAATTCGCCGAGCTGGAGACGCTCGGCGAACTGACGGCCGTGGCCTGGGACCAGGACGTACAGGTGATGATCGAGGGCCCGGGCCATGTCCCGATGCAGCTGATCCGGGAGAACATGCGCAAGGAGCTGGAGTCCTGCTTCGAGGCGCCGTTCTACACGCTCGGCCCGCTGGTCACCGACATCGCTCCGGCCTACGACCACATCACTTCCGCCATCGGTGCAGCACAGATCGGTTGGTATGGCACGGCCATGCTCTGCTATGTGACACCCAAGGAGCATCTGGGTCTGCCGGACAAGGATGACGTGCGTGACGGCATCGTCACCTACCGCATCGCGGCCCATGCCGCCGATCTGGCGAAGGGTCATCCCTCGGCCCAGGTTCGTGACAACGCACTGTCGAAGGCTCGCTTCGAGTTCCGCTGGGAGGACCAGTTCAATCTGAGTCTGGACCCCGAGCGGGCCCGTGATTATCACGACGCCACCCTGCCCAAGGAAGCTCACAAAGTGGCCCATTTCTGCTCCATGTGCGGGCCGCAATTCTGCTCCATGAAGATCACCCAGGAGGTCCGGGAATATGCCCGCGGCCGCGGAATCGGCGAGCCGGGCAAGGCGGTCGAGGCGGGGATGCAGGAAAAGGCCATCGAATTCCGCCGTGCGGGTGGAGAGGTGTATCGCAAGTCATGAAGGGGGCCCAAGCGGACTGTCCTTGCTCGAGACACTGACCATTGCTGCCGGGCTGGGGGCTTTCGGGTTCCTGGTCTATTACCTGCGCCGCCGGCTGGCCGCGCGCGGCGTCGGCGCGCTTGGTCCTGATGACCGACGTCTCCGGCCTGCAGATGCCCGGGCAGCCCGCGGCCAGCGAGAGAACGCGTCCGACGCGTCTCGGTCCGGTCCTCTGGTCGTCCTGGCGGACCAGGACCTGTTTACCGAACTGGCGGAGTCCATGGACGAAGCGGTTCTGGTCCATGATCGCAGGATCCTCTACGCCAACCCCGGCGCGGCCAGGGTGTTCGGTGTGCCCTCGACTCAGCTCGAGGGGGCCGAACTTCTGACTTTCGCCCATCCGGAACACCGCGACGCCCTGGACAGCTATCTGAGGCGACGCCTGGAAGGCAAGGCGGAGAGTGAGCCGCTGACCCTGCTGCTGCTGGATCCGGAGAACCACTCACACTGGGTCGAGATACGGCCGTTCACCATCCCGGAGTCCCAGACGGCCCTGGGCTCGGTTGTGCGCCCGAGCGCGGCCCACGCCATCGAGGAGGCGACACTTGCGGGCCGCAGTCTGGCCCGCCACACCCTGGATTCCATCGGCGAGGGCGTGATCACCACCGATCTCAATGGCCGCATCGACTATGCCAACGGTGCTGCCGAGCTGATGCTGGGTTGCCGCCTGGACATGGCGGAGGGCAAGCGCCTGGGCGATCTGGTGGAGCTGGTGGACGAGGCGGACCGCAAACCGCTGGGCGATCCCATCCAGCGCTGTCTGAGCGAGGGCAACAGGATCGATCTCGGACGGCGCACGCTGATGGTGCCGAAGATCAGCGGCCAGGAGCATTCTATAGAACTCAGCGCGGCCCCGATCCGCGGGGATCGGGACGCGTTCCTCGGCGCGGTCGTGCTGTTGCACGATGTGTCCGAGATCCGCGGCCTGGCCCGGCAGATGTCTTACCAGGCGAGCCATGATCCGCTCACCGGTCTGGTCAACCGGCGTGAGTTCGAGCGCCGGCTGGACGAGATCATCGCCGGCGCCCGGGCCGGCGGCTCCACGCACGTGCTCTGTTATCTGGATCTGGATCGATTCAAGGCGGTGAACGATACCTGCGGCCACATGGCCGGGGACAATATGCTGCGGGAAGTCGCTTCGCTGATTCGTGAGCAGGTGCGCGACTCCGATATCGTCGCCCGTATCGGTGGGGACGAATTCGGCATGTTGCTGACCGGCTGTCCGCTGGAAAAGGCCCGCCAGATCGCGGATGACGTGGTGGCCGCGATCCGCGACTATCGCTTTGTCTGGCGGGACCGGATCTTCAATATCGGCGTCAGCGTCGGCCTGGTCGAGGTCAGCCACGAGAGCGGCAGTCTCGAGGAACTGATCAGCGCCGCCGACTCGGCCTGTTATGTGGCCAAGCAGAAGGGCCGCGGTCGGGTGCATGTCTATTCCGCCCGGGACGAGGCAGTCGCACGTCAGCGTGGCGAGATTCTCTGGCTGCAACGTCTGCAACGAGCCCTGAAGGAGGACCGTTTCGAGCTGTTCGTGCAACCCATCGTCTCGGTAGGTGGCCGGGTCGAAACCGGTCCGGCCTGCGAAGTTCTTCTGAGGATGCGGGATGAAGACGGCGGCTCGGCATCGCCGGCCGACTTCATGGAGGCGGCTGAGCGCTATCACCTGATGCCCAACGTAGATCGCTGGGTGCTGCAGACCACGTTCGGTGCCATCGGCAGCGGCGTGCTCAGTCTGCCCGACCAGCGCAGCTGCACCGTCAATCTGTCCGGCCAGACCCTCGGCGACCCCCAGTTTCTGGATTTCGTGGTCCAGTGCCTCGACTACAGTGGCGTAGCGCCCGGGCAGATATGCTTCGAGGTGCGGGAGTCGGCGGTGCTCAGCAACCTCACCCACGCGGCGCGCTTCATCGCCGTGCTGCACGGCATGGGGTGTCAGTTCGCGCTGGACGATTTCGGCAGCGGCATCGGTTCTTTCGCCAATATCAAGAATCTGTCCATGGATTATCTGAAGATCGACGGCGCCATCGTCCGGGCGCTGGGGACCGACGACGTCAGTCACGCGATGGTGGCCGCGATGATCAAGCTGGCCCGGACCCTCAAGATCAAGGTCATCGCCGAGCACGTGGAGACCGACACCATCTTCTCTGTCGTCCGCGACATGGGCGTGGATTTCATCCAGGGCTACGCTGTCGGGCACCCGGAGGCCCTGAAGCTGCACTGATTCGCCCTGCTTTTCCCGGCCTAGTCCCGCTATAATGGCGCGGATATGGCTGGCCCGGCCTCCTGCCGGTCCGGAGCCGATTCAGAGACTGCCTCCGCTGCCTCGCGGAGCTGGATAAGAAAGGGGAATCATGGACATCAACCAATTGCCGCTGATCATGGGCGTCGCGGGCCTGGTCGCCGCGTTTGTCGTCTACCGCCTGGTGGTCAGCTATCCGTCCGGCGAGGGCAAGGTCGTGGACATCGCGCTCAAGATCCAGCAGGGATCCATGGCCTTCATGCGCCGCGAGTATCTGCTGTTGTGGGCCGTGGGTGCGCTGATCATCCTCGCCATCGGGCTGTCGGACCTGGGGTGGGATACGGCACTGGCCTTCTTCGTTGGCGCGCTGACCTCGTCGATGGCCGGGTTTATCGGCATGTACACGGCCACCCGGGCCAATGTGCGCACCACCGTCGCAGCCCACGAGAGGGGTGCCGGCGAAGCCCTTTCGGTCGCCTTCTACGGCGGGTCCGTGATGGGTATTACCGTGGCGTCCATGGGCCTGCTCGGACTGGGATTCCTGTATCTGCTGTTCGGCGGCGACCCGCAGACGGCGGAGACCATCCACGGGTTCGGTATGGGCGCCTCGCTGGTGGCGCTGTTCTCCCGTGTCGGCGGTGGCATCTACACCAAGAGTGCGGACGTCGGCGCCGACCTGGTGGGCAAGGTCGAGGCCGGCATCCCGGAGGACGATCCGCGTAATCCCGGCGTGATCGCGGATAACGTGGGCGACAACGTCGGTGACGTCGCCGGCATGGGTTCGGATATCTTCGAGTCATACTGCGGCGCGATGATCGCGTCCATCGCCATCGCCTCCACCATCGGCGTGCAGCTGATGAACGATAGACTCGGCGGCAGTCTCGCCGGAGAAGAGCTCCGTGCCAGCCTGATGAGCCTGCCTCTGCTGTTGTCCTCCACCGGTCTGGTTTGTTCGCTGCTCGGCGTGCTCATGGTGCGCATGGCGACGACCCTGCCGCCGGAGAAGGCGCTGCGGGTGGGTACGCTGGGCGCCGCGGTGCTGTTCATCATCGCCGCCTGGTTCGTGATCGGCGCGCTGGGTATCGGCAACGGGGTGTGGCTGGCGGTGATCGCCGGTGCGGTCGGCGGGATGATCATCGGCCTGGTTACCGAGTACTACACTGGCGGTCCGCCGGTGCGCAAGATCGCCCGCGAGGGAGAAACCGGCCCGGCCACGGTGATCATCGCCGGGCTGTCCACCGGCATGCAATCGGTGGTGATCCCGATCCTGGCGATCGCCGCAATCATCTTCTTCGCCGACCAGTCCGCGAGCCTCTACGGGGTCGGTATCGCTGCCGTCGGCATGCTCGCCACCGTGGGTATGACCATGGCCATCGACGCTTATGGCCCGGTGGCAGACAACGCTGGCGGCATCGCCGAGATGGCGGCGCTGGGTCCGGAGACCCGCAAGATCACGGATTCCCTGGACGAGGTGGGCAACACCACGGCCGCCATCGGCAAAGGCTTCGCCATCGGCGCCGCGGCGCTTGCCGCGCTCGCTATCATCACGGCCTTCATCGAGGTGATCAGCCATCACAACCCGGATTTCAGCCTTGAGATCTCCAATCCCATCGTGCTGATCGGTATGTTCATCGGCGGCATCTTCCCGTTCCTGGTGGCATCGATGACCATGAATGCGGTGGGCACCGCTGCCTTCGACATGATCAAGGAGATCCGGCGCCAGTTTAAGGAGATCCCCGGTCTGCTCGAGGGCAAGGCCGAGCCGGACACGGTCCGCTGTGTGGATATCGCCACGCGGGCGGCTCTGGTACGCATGCTGCCGCCCGGACTGCTGGCGGTGCTGGCACCCGTATTCGTCGGTTTCGGACTCGGCCCCGAGGCTCTGGGTGGCATGCTCGGGGGCGCGCTGCTGGGCTGCGTGCTGCTGGCCCTGACCATGGCCAATGCGGGCGGTGCCTGGGACAACGCCAAGAAGTACATCGAGAAAGGTCACCATGGCGGCAAGGGTTCCGACACCCACAAGGCCGCAGTGGTGGGCGACACTGTGGGTGACCCGTTCAAGGATACCTCGGGTCCGTCCATGAACATCCTCATCAATGTCATGGCCATCGTCAGCCTGGTGATCGCGCCGCTGCTGTGATCCCGGTCAGGCGGGCGCCACTCTCAGGCGTCAAAGAAAAGGGGGCTCAGCCCCCTTTTTTGTCGACGGTCCTGTCCGAGCAGGCATCCGCCTGATTCAGGCTTCGATGTGGAAGTCCTCGCGCAGGCGCTTGCGCACCCGGTGCTTCTTCAGGTGCACGTAGTCGGGCAATCCGCCCCGGTAAGGCGGATGGTCCTCGCCCTGGATCAACGGTTCCAGGTACCGGCGGCACGCCGCTGTGATATGGAAGCCGTCCCGGGTGATGAACTTGCGCGGCAGCTTCTTCTCCTTGTTGGCCACCTTGCTCAGCTCAGCGATGCCGACCTCCCATCGGTAGGGCTTGTCGGACTTGCGCACGATCACGGGCATGACCGCATTGCGGCCTTCCACCGCCAGGTTCACCGCGGCTTCGCCCATGGCGTAGGCCTGTTCGACGTCGGTCCTGGACGCGATATGGCGCGCGGAGCGCTGCAGATAATCGACCACTGCGTAGTGATACTTGTAGCCGAGCCGGTGGTTGATGATGTTCGACAAGACCGGGGCCACGCCGCCCAGCTGCACGTGGCCGAATGCATCCTTGCTGCCGGCGTCCGACACGAATTTTCCGCTCGGCCATTTGAGGCCTTCGGAGGCGACGATGACGCAATTGTCGTACCGCTCCACGTACTCCTTGACCCGGGCGATCAGAGCCACCTCGTCCAGGGGGATCTCCGGGAAAAGGATGATGTGGGGCGGCTCATGGCGCTTGACACCGGCCAGGCCGCCGGCTGCGGCGATCCAGCCCGCATGCCGTCCCATGACTTCCATGATGAACACCTTGGTCTGTTTCATGGAGAGTACGTCGATGGCCGCTTCGCGAGTCGAGGTCGCCACGTATTTCGCGACCGAGCCGAATCCGGGACAGTTGTCGGTGATGGCGAGGTCGTTATCCACGGTCTTGGGCACGCCGACGCAGGTGACGGGATAGCCCATCCGGGCGCCGATCTGTGACACTTTCCAGGCCGTGTCCATGGAATCGTTGCCGCCGTTGAACACGAAATAACCTATGTCGTGGGCCTGGAACACGCGGATCATGCGTTCGTATTCGGCCAGGCTCTCGTCCAGGCCCTTGAGACGGTATCGGGACGAACCGAAGGCGCCGCCAGGCGTGTGGCGCAGGGCGGAGATAGCGGCTCTCGATTCCTTGCTGGTATCGATCAGGTCCTCGCTCAACGCCCCGATGATGCCCTGGTGGCCCGCATAGACCTTGCCGATCCGGTCCGGATGCTCACGAGCGGTTTCGATCACGCCACAGGCAGTGGCGTTGAGGACGGCGGTGACGCCGCCGGATTGGGCGTAAAACAGATTGCGTCTGGGCATCGGAACTCCTGAACCTCGAGGGCGAGCAAAGCATAGCCCATCCGAGGCGCGGGTTCATGGGTTTGACCTCGCCCGGGAGGGGCGCTAGCCTCGACCGCACTACGAGTCGCGGAACGCCGCAGACCCGCGCTCCGCGGTTCCGCAACACGTCTCCGAACAGCAATGAGGCCATCATGAGAATCATCCTTCTTGGTGCCCCGGGATCCGGCAAGGGTACCCAGGCCCAGAAACTGGTCCAGCGCGAGGGCATCCCCCAGGTATCCACCGGCGATCTGCTCCGTGACGCGGTTTCCCGCGGTACCGAACTCGGGAAACAGGCCAAGGTGGCCATGGACGCGGGTGAGCTGGTCTCCGACGACATCGTGCTCGGCATGATCCGCGAGCGCCTGGCGAAACCGGACGCAGCAAAGGGTTTTATCCTCGACGGGTTTCCCCGTAATCTGGCCCAGGCCGAGTCCCTGGACGGCGTGCTGGAGGAGATCGGCGCGCCACTTGATGCGGCGGTCCTGATGGACGTCGATTTCGAGGTGCTGCTGAAGCGCCTGACCGGTCGCCGGACCTGCTCGGGTTGCG